>NZ_JBIQNW010000083.1:0-21088 GCF_047228265.1 Nostoc sp. UIC 10607
AACTTATCTCCATATCCTGCTTGACATTTTGACCATCGCCTTAAGTTGTCACCAATAGTCGGAGACTGGGAACGAGAGTAATTAACGCAAACCTAAAATTTCGGAAATCGCCGCTACAATATCCAAATAGAAATTGCCTTTTACCGCCCGAAATAATTCAAATTTAGAGTCAGGGGCACCAAAAAACGGTCTGAGAAACCATCCTAACTGCATCCCAACAAAGGCATAAAGCAATAACCAGGATCTTAAAATAGTCGTGCGGGTTTTTTTGCCAACTTCATCTTGTTGAGAAAGCAATTGCATCCCTTCATACAGGAATTTCACGCCAAAGATGCCTGTAATGCCAAAAATTAACACATTTAAAAGTTTAAAAAATTGATAAGAATCGGGTGTAGTGATTAGAAAAAATAACGTCACTGGTGCCAAGCTAAATAAAAGCACACTAATCACCGATACAGATGTGAGCAACACAACGAAATGCTGTTGAATACTGCTTCGAGAACCAAACAAAACATTAAAAAAGAACAAAGTGGGAAAACAAATAATCAGTGTTAATAAATAAAATGCTGGAAGTTTAATAGCACCAGATAAAGCCTGTGCCCAACTGTTAGACGCACCGATAATTGCGCCATAAATGGCAAAGAAAATCGAACTAGTTACGAACAGAGAACTGATTTTATTTTGTAATCTTATTCCCAGACGAATCTCTTCTAAGAATGATTGGCGATCGCGCAGTAAATTAACTAAAACACTAAAATGTTGAATTCCGCGATTTTGCTTTTTCAGCATAATTTTATAGTTTATATATTTTGGGGAATTACTAATGACTAATTAACGGAATCCAAAGAGATAGCTAAGAGATTTAATGACGCTTAAATAGAAATTACCTTCTCTTTCGCGGAATAGTTCAAAGACAGAACCAGGTGTGCCGAAAAACGGTCTGAGAGTCCATCCTAACTGACTGCCTACGAAAGCGTAAAGAAATAGCCAAAATTGTAAAATTTTCTGGCGTGTCTTGCTACCTTCATCATCTTGTTCTAAAACTAAACTCGTGGCTTGATATAAAGACGAAACCCCAATAAATCCAGTTATGGCAAAGATAAAGACATTTAACAGAATTAAAAATTGGTAATTGTTGGTGGTAATTAAGAAAAACAACGTGATAGGAGCAAAGCTAAATAAAAGTACGCTGGTAACTGAAACCGCAGTTAAGACTAATGCTAAATGCTGTGCAAAAGTCCGTTTGGAACCAAAAATAATATTCGCAAAGAACAACGTCGGGATACAAATCAAAAGTGTAATTAAATAAAGGGCTGGGAGTTTAATGGCGGAAGATAAAGCTTGCATCCAGCTATGGTATGCACCAATGATTCCGCCATAAGCAGCGATAAATAAGGAACTGCAAACCAGCAGCGAAATGATTTTATTTGGTAATCTTGTACCTTGGCGAATTTCCTCTAGAAAACCTTGGCGATCACGCAGGAATCCAATCAGCACTGCAAAGTATTTGATTCCTAATGTTTTCCGTTCAATCATGTTATCCTCACACCGATAAAATTCTAAGTTTCATCTAAGTAATCACCGCCAGAACCATACTTCCAGGCATCAATCAACCTATACCAATAATATTGTTGTTCTTTTGGTTGATTCTTAATCCATGTTTCTAGCATTGGACTCAACCAAAATAAGGCAGTATATACACCTAAATTACTGTAATGCACCATCCAATCTAACAAACTTGCTAAACCTACTTGTGGAATGATCTTTGCAACTATTCCAGGATGAGATAAACCAGTTTTTAACAGTGTTTGCGTTAGTCCCGAAAACTGCACTATATCTTGTAAAAATGGTTTTAGCACTGGTGTACCCAACTGTTGCATTTCCTGAAATACTGCCGAGAGTAATTGGTTAATTTGATCTGGGGCAATTTTCTGATTTATACCAACACTCATCGCCCTTTGAAATAACCAGGTAACAGTCAAACTTGGCTGATAGGGTTGCAGCAGTGCTAAAGCTTTTGCAGATAATTGTTCTGTTTCCAGCGCTTCGGAAATGCCATAAGTTAAACGCTTCAGGTGACGCACCATTGCCCCAAAACCACCAAAACTCAAGGGAGATTGACTACCACTGCTATCTCCGACTGGTAAAATGCGATTCCACGGGGTTTTTAGCGGACTTTGGCGATAGGTGGGAAAGAAACCAAATAGTGCTCGTTGAAATTTGAGTTTGCTCAATTCCACTCCCTGATATTCTGGTAAAAGTTGCAGATATTCCTCAAACAGAGCTTCTAAACTCAAGCGTTGCGGATGTGCATCCATGTAAGTAAACAAGTAAGTGGTTCTGCCATCCCTGGCTGGGAAAGCTTCCCAGAAGTACTGACATTGATTCTGCAAAGATGTAAATGATAACAACAAGTCGCCTGAGTTATTTTCCGGAAAACCTTGGGCGCAACTTCCCACAACTAAACACAGCGCGTCTGGTTTTTTTCCTTGGCGTGCTTGTTGGGTGATGGGTGAAAGATGTCCCATCGCGTCGATTAATAACCGAGTTTTGAATTGGTTATTTACCATCACCCCATCTGAATGAACCACTGCTTCGGTAAAGGGTGTGTTTTCTAACAACTTTCCACCTGCGCCGAGAAATCGGGTTTTCAAGGTAGCTAGTAGATAAACTGGATCTACGCCAATATTCAAAACATCTTCTACCCAAACTTCTGTACCGCCAGCAAAACTAACTCGTGCTGGGTTATATTGAGTAGCGATCGCACTTGCTAATTCTTCCTCAGTCAGCAAGTTCAATTCCACAAATACATCTAATTCTTTGCGAGAAATATTCCACTCTTGTTCCCTCCCCCGCAAAATTCCCCGTTCCATCAACGCTACCCGCAGTCCCTTCACCGCTAAGGCGCAACCAATTAAAATGCCTAAAGTGCCACCGCAGATAAGCACATCGAAGTCTACAACACCCAAAGGCTGTTGACTTTCTTTAACTAGCGTTGGTACTAGTGCGGAGTTTTCTCGCAGAGATGTGAGGATGCGATCGCCTTGGCGCAATCCTCCTAAAACATCACCGGGTAATTGGGAAAGAATTTCTTCAGTTAAAGACATTGGGTTTAATTCCAGCAGAGTTACTAGTATCGATCGTATCTTTGCTGGAACAGCGCCCTTATCCCAAACCGAATAGTTTTGCGATCGCAGGCAATAATTTATTACCCGCTTCTACCAGAGAAGCAACAGCAGGTAAGCCTGTAAATATCCCTTTCAACATGGAGATGGCTGTTTTTGCCGTCTTTTGCTTAGTGGATTCTTGAGGATTTTGACCCGCTTCTGCCAAACTGTTCACCTGTTCTAGCGCTTCGGTTTTGTCTTCTTCTGACAAATATGTGGATTGGATGATCGCATCTTGCAACTGCGACAATAATTCTTTGATTCCTGGTTTCTCGGCATCGGTTGCATCAGGTAACTGATTGAGGGCAATACTCACGTTACCGCTAATGGTTCCTAGATTAGCAATAGAATTATTGCCAGCGATACCGCTAACATTACTGCTGCCTTCAATATTGATGCCGCTGATATCTGACATATTTGTATCTCCTTGTGTATAAAATTTCGGCTGCTTGAGAGCAGTATCTACCATATTTTCTAAACTAATAATGCGCTGATATTTTTCTACCAGCAATAATTGCTGACTCTGCGATAAAGCTTTGAGTTGATTATAGTCATCAAAATATTCGGCACTCAGTTGAGATTTATCGCTACCTGCGGCGGTTTTGGCTCTGAGCAAGATTTTATCATCGCCGCGCTTCTCCATTGCCACTATTTCTAACTCGGCTTCGGGATGGTTTTCGGCGAGGTTTTTGAAGGCTATGGCAACAGCGCGAGGGTCAACGCCTTGATTATGGTAAAAGGTCAAGAGTGTCAAAAATTGGCTTGATAAAATCGGCAAATTCCCCATCTGCAAATACCTCTTGTTTATTATTAGGTTTGCGGAGAGGGTCGGGGTCTTCTTTGGTGGGTAAGCGCATGAAGACATATTCACACCTCACCCCATGCAATTTAGTTGTATTTGTAATGCCCCAATTTTCAATGTACGCGCCTGTGAGTGTTGCACCTGTTAAATCTGTGCCGTCTAGTTGCGTTTGCTTCAGCTTTGCTCTTGACAAATCGGCATCTTGCAAGTTGGCTTCACTGAGATCGGTGCCGATAAAGTTGGTATCAGCTAGGTTTGCTGCTTGTAAGTTAATACCTCGTAGGTTTTGACGGTCAAAATTTTTTTCCTGTCCCTGTCCTGTAACCAGCAGTTCACGTACTTGTGAGTTTTGAAGATAAGTTGAACCAGGACGAACACGATCGAGCATTTTGGCTTGATGCCAACGGCTACAGATAAGAATAGTGTTTCGCAAATCTGTACTTTTGAGCGTAGCTTGAGTGAAATCAGCCTTGGTTAAGTCAGCGCCACGAAAACTTGTACCTCCTGTTGCAGCAAAAGCGATCGCGAGATTACGAATCAAGAAATATTCTTCGTTTCCTTTCATCGCTTGCCAAGTGATGTAAATACTCAGTAACGTTCCGGGGATGGAGATGGCGATGGCAATGGCGGTGATCATGACGATGAAAACGGCAAAGCCGAAGGTTTCATTGTCGACGAAGCCAACGGCGAAGATAACGGCGACGGGAAAGGCTAAGGCTCCCGCTACTAAGGCTGTGGCGACGGCGAAGCCTCCAGCGACGGCAAAGCCTCCGGCGACGGCGAAGCCTCCCGCTACTACGGTTAAGACGAAGGCTAAAACGAAGGCGACAGCAAAGGCGAAAGCAGCGAAGGCTCCTGCTCCTGCTACTACGGCTGCGGCAAAGGCTGCGGCAAAGGCTATGCCAAAGGCTACGAGTCCTAAATTAGTTCCTACTCCTTGGCGAATTGTGAAAATGAAATAGGCAATCAATAGGATTAGGACAATACAGCCGATAATCGAATACCGTGCAAAAGCATTTAATATCGCTAACACAAAATAACCGTCGACAAACCATAAACTTCCCGACAGTCCCGACGACAGCCACGAGACAAGGACTAGGAAAATTGCCCATCGGCGTTGCAGTCCTGCTTTGGCATGGCTGAAGTTTGCGCCTTTCAAATTAGCGTTGGTGAAGTTTGCCCCTCGGATGTCGGCATAGCTAAAGTTTGCACCCGCAAGGTCTTGTCCTTTGAAGTTGCGTCCTCGGAGATTTTGACCTGAGAAGTCTAAAGCCATGTTCCACTTTACACAGGTGAGCAAATTTTACTATACCCTCACCCCTGTAAATTCAGGAATGGTTAGATATATTTGTTAGTTGAGGATAAAAGGTGCAATTTCGAGGATAAAAGGTGCAACTTCGAGGATAAAAGGTGCAACTTCGAGCCTCAGAAGGTCATCGTTGAGCCTCAGAAGGTCAACGTCGAGCCTCAGAAGGTCAACGTTGAGGTTAAAAGCCGCAACTTCGAGGATCAAACGTGCAACTTCGAGGCTCAGAAGGTCAACGTCGAGCTTCAGAAGGTCAACGTCGAGCTTCAGAAGGTCAACATTGAGGTTCTGAGGCTCATTGTTGAAGTACAGCCAATACGGTTTGGCTGGGTAATAGTAATTGAGAGTTCACTTCCGTCCTGCCAAGACTTGTTCGACACTCAAATCCAACTGTGGAAAAGTAAAAGAGATGATGCGTTCTTGTCCTCGGAATGTAACAGCATCATAGAACCCTTCTAGTAGGGTGCATATTGTTACTATCTCTTGAATCGGGTCAACAATCCAATATTCGGGAATTTCCAGAACAGCATACTCAGAACGTTTGCTGCGATAGTCTGTAGTTTGTGTAGATTCGCTGACGACTTCTACCACTAATATGGGGGGAGTTTCGTTGAGTTCGATTACAGCCTCTCGATTAGAAAGTGCTTCCCACTGCTGTGTTGGTAATACTACTACATCTGGAATTCGTGAGGTGTCCCAGCGTCCTCCACGTGGCGAACGCACTCCGACAGAAAACTTTTGTGCTGTCCAATTCTGGCCCATTTTGGCACTTTCATCATCAAAGCTTCGTTCTAAAAACTTGGAGATGCCACCATGCTTGCCAGTGCCAAGGCTCATGGGAATTAATTCTCCATCTACCAATTCATATTGGGTATCTGTGCCATCGTTATACTTAAGATACTCTGCAAAAGTAAATTTTTTTGTGGTTGCAGTCATAGCGATACCTACGGTGGGCTGCGCCTACGCAATTCTCATTGATGATTCAATACAGTTATTCTACTTGCATTACAGGAAATACTAAGATTTTGGCGTTAAGCAAGGTAAAAATTCTATCAAGTTCCAATATGCCTGCCAATTCAGCATCTTCCTCGCTTGTTAGCAATCCAGCTTTCTTTTTCTCAGACAATTCTTCGAGTCGAGACTGTAATTCTTCAGTAAATTTAAACAAATATATGTCCCTAACTTTACTGAGTTTGATTCCAGAATCTACCCAGAATGAAGGTTGAACCATCATTTGAGTAATCATAAGCTGTATGTCTCGTTTAATTTAGCGGACTGGTGGTATTTTAACAGCGAGAAAGTAATCGTTTCGTCAAGAACATAATCTGTTGTATAAATTTGCCCATTTTCAGCGATATCTGACGACAAGCTGCCCTTAACATATACTTAACATATAAAGGAGGGAGTAAATCGACGGTAAAAAACATCAGCTATACAAATAACTATGGAATCAAAACAAGATGACATTAATATTCTTCAGGAAGCTGAGAAGCGTTTACGGCGACTGTCTCCAGAAAGGCTGCGGATAGTGAGTGATTTTCTAGCTGATCTAGAAGAAAGAGAAGAAAATGAGGCGACAACGGAACTTTTGAATGTCCCTGGTTTTGAGCAAGCTTTGCGTGAAGCTATGCAGGAAGCTGAGGCTGGGGAAGTAGTGTCATTTGACAGTATTCGTCGTCATGTATGAACTGGTACTGACTCGCAAAGTACAGAAGTTTTATCAAGAAGTAGATGCATCACTAGCCCAACGACTAAACCGTTGCTTTGACCAACTGCGACAGAATGCTTATGAACATCCAAACATTAAGCGGCTCAAAGGTGATTTCGCGGGTCTTTTTCGCTATCGAGTTGGTGTCTGGCGAGTTGTTTATAAAGTGGATGAAGAACAGCAACTAATTACTATTTTACTGATAGCCCATCGGAGCGATGTATATCGGTAAGTGTGTGGTGTGTCTAAACTATTAATGTGGATATAGGCACTGGACAACAACTTGCATTACAGGAAATACTGATGGAACGTTCAAAATTAATTGCTATTTTTACAGGTGCGATTTCGGTCATTTTAGCGATCGCCTATCTCATCTTAGTCCAACTGCTGGACTACCGGGACATGAAACCCGCTCCCATCAGCCAATTTGACCAAGCGCCTGCGATTATTTCTGTTTTTTGGCAGATTGACAAAATTACTGAAGTGTAGATTACATTTATCTGACTTGTAGAGAGACGCTATCAATTGCGTCTCTTGTGATTTATGTCAATAAGTAAAAACTCATGATGACTATTGATGAAACCAACAGTTAATTCATAGATAAAAAGCAATACCTATTATTCATTACTCAAATAATTAATTCTATAAGTTTTATTTAGAGGAATTATCTCAAATTTATTTAGATAAAGTGATTCCATTTGGACAAATATAACGGTAAGCTGTTTCTAAGAAAATTAAGCAAAGATAAATTTTTATTATCTGCGATTGCTGGGTTAACTGAGATCAACGCCAGTTGGCTCAAAACCCCAAATTTTTAATGACAATATAGAGGTAAGTTGATGGCTCAGTTTCTACTTGAGACTGTTTGGCTAGTTCCTTGCTATGCCTTAATAGGTGGGTTGTTAGCCGTGCCTTGGTCACCAGGGATCATTCGGAAAACGGGGCCAAGACCGGCGGGTTATATAAACTTGGTGATGACGTTTTTGGCGTTTGTCCATTCTGTGATCGCCTTACAAGCAACTTGGAATCATCTACCCCAAGAAGTATTTATTCCTTGGTTATCTACGGCTGGTTTAGACCTAACCATTGCTTTAGAAATATCCTCGGTGAGTGTCGGCGCTTTAGTTGTAATTACTGGCTTGAATTTGCTGGCACAGATTTATGCGATCGGCTACATGGAAATGGATTGGGGTTGGGGACGCTTTTATTCCTTATTAGGATTATTTGAAGCGGGACTATGTGCCCTTGTTCTATGTAATAACTTGTTCTTCAGCTATGTAATTTTGGAAGTACTGACGCTGGGAACCTACCTACTAGTCGGCTTATGGTTTAGCCAGCCGTTAGTAGTCTCAGGTGCGAGAGATGCTTTCTTAACCAAGCGGGTGGGAGATTTATTCTTGCTGATGGGCGTGTTGGCACTATGGCCCCTAGCCGGAACTTGGAGTTATCCAGAACTAGCCCAGTGGGCGGCTACTGCTAACGTCAACCCGACAACAATGACACTGGTAGGTTTAGCCTTAATTGCCGGGCCGATGGGTAAATGTGCTCAGTTCCCCCTACATTTGTGGTTAGATGAGGCAATGGAAGGCCCAGTTCCCAGTACGATTTTGCGGAACTCGGTAGTAGTTGCTAGTGGTGCATGGGTGCTGATTAAACTGCAACCTGTGTTAACCATCTCGCCCATAGTTTCCTCGGCAATGGTGGCCATTGGGGTAGTGACAGCGGTGGGTGCTTCTTTAATTGCGATCGCTCAAATTGATCTTAAACGCTGCCAATCCTATTCTGTCAGCGCATACATGGGTTTAGTATTCATCGCCGTGGGAGTACAACAATACGAAGCGGCGTTGTTATTAGTACTCACCCATGCCATATCCGCAGCACTGCTGGTGATGAGTACTGGCGGAATTATTTGGAATAGCATTACCCAAGACGTAACCCAATTAGGCGGATTGTGGACACGCCGCCCGATTTCAGCAATAGCCTTTATCATCGGGACTTTGGGATTAATTGGTTTTCCGCCCTTGGGTAGCTTTTGGGCACTGGTGAAACTAGCAGATGGGTTGTGGGAAACGCAACCTTGGTTAGTGGGAGTAGTGATAGCGGTAAATGCTTTGACAGCCGTGAGTTTAACCAGAGAATTCGCTTTAATTTTTGGCGGTAAACCTACACAAATGAGTCAGCGATCGCCTGAAGCTCACTGGCCAATGATTCTGCCAATGATGATTTTACTTGGTGTCAGTCTACATCTTCCTTTAGTGTTGCAAAGCTTATCACTTTTACCTGATTGGGCAACTCTAAATAAAGATGTCGCACTACTTTTAATTTGGTCGAGTATTTTCGGTTGCAGCATCACTGGCGTGATTTATTTAGGCAACATTCCTAAACCAATTCGCCTTCCTTGGCAAGGTTTACAAGACTTGTTTGCATACGACTTTTACACTCCCAAACTCTATAAAATGACCATTATTTTTGGAGTTGCCAAAATTTCCCAACTTGCCGATATGATTGACCGCTTTGTCGTTGATGGTATCGTTAATTTGGTTGGTTTATTTTCGCTATTGGGTGGCGAAAGTCTCAAATACAGCACCTCTGGACAAACCCAGTTTTATGCCTTCACCGTTCTTCTAGGAGTAGGCGTTTTAGGAATGTGGGTTGCTTGGCCATTGTGGGGAGTGCAGTTTTTAAATTTGATTTTCTAAATCACTACACCCAGTTAATTCAATCACCGTTTTATTACAAACAGACAGTTTAATATTGTGAGGAGAATTCCATGAGCAGACTACATCCCCAGTTCAATCTTTCCAGAAGAAGTTTATTCAAGTTTGGTGCAGGTGCGATCGGTACAGGTGTATTGACAGCCGGACTTAGCTCAAACTTACTTGCAGCCGAAAAAACACCAGTAAAAGATGATATTACCCCCGATAAGGCACTGCAAGAGTTATTAGATGGAAATGACAGATTTGTCAAAGCAAAACGGCGCAATCCTAACCAAACACGTTCACGTTTAGTCGAAGTTGCCAAAGGTCAAAAGCCATTTGCTTCTGTTCTCGGTTGTGCAGATTCACGAGTGCCTTCAGAGATTGTTTTTGACCAAGGACTTGGAGATTTATTTGTCTGCCGTGTAGCTGGTAATATTGCCACATCAGAAGAAATTGGTAGCTTAGAATTTGGCAGCTTAGTATTAGGTTCCAAAGTCATCATGGTAGTGGGGCATGAAAAATGTGGTGCGGTAGATGCTGCAATCAAAGGCGCTCAAGTGCCAGGACAAATTGGAAGTTTGCTTCAAGCAATTAAACCAAGTGTGGAAAGCTCAAAAGGAGAGCCAGGAGATAAGTTAGAAAACGCTTGTAAAGCCAATATTTTGGCGCAAGTTGAAAAATTAAAATCCTCGTCAGTTTTATCTGAGTTGATCAAGGCAGAAAAGCTGAAAATAGTCGGTGGTTATTACGATTTAGATACTGGCAGGATCAGTCTAGTTAGTTAGATTTTTTAAATCTCGTTTCCAGGTTGCACCTGGAAATGAGATTGCTCTGCTGCCACGAATTCATAGACATTTATAACAATTACCAATTTTCTAAAATCCCAAATTGCCATGTTAAGTGTTTTGATTTGGCTCCCAATTATAGCCGCTATTTTCATAGCAATATTACCTGTAAGTTTCCCTACTTATCGCATTCGTTTAACAGCATTAATTTTTTCTGGGATAGTTCTCTTTTGGAACCTTTTTATCCTGCTAAAATTTGATATCAGCAATCCAGGTATGCAATTTAAAGAGTATTTGCCCTGGAATGAAACTCTGGGATTAAGCTACCAATTAGGTGTTGATGGGCTTTCTATATTAATGTTGGTGTTAAATAGCCTACTCACCTGGATTTCTATTTACAGCAGTAGTAAAGAAACTGAGCGCCCCCGGCTGTTTTACTCCATGATTTTATTAGTTAGTGGAGGAGTTGCAGGCGCTTTTCTAGCTGAAAATTTACTACTATTCTTCCTATTCTACGAACTAGAATTAATCCCCTTCTACTTACTAATTTCTATTTGGGGAGGGGAAAAACGGGGTTATGCTGGGATTAAATTCCTGATTTATACTGCTGTTTCAGGAGCATTCATTCTGGCGACATTTTTGGGTATGGTGTGGCTGAGTGGTTCTACCAATTTTGCTTTTGATGCAGTCTCAACAGAAAACCTGTCAACAGCAAAACAAATCCTTTTACTAGCAGGGATAGTATTGGGTTTTGGCATTAAAATTCCTTTAGTTCCCTTCCATACTTGGCTACCGGATGCTTACGTTGAGGCTTCAGCACCAATTGCTATTCTTCTCGGTGGTGTGTTAGCAAAGCTGGGAACCTATGGATTACTGCGGTTTGGGTTGGGTATGTTTCCCCATGCTTGGAGCATTATTGCACCGACTTTGGCAATTTGGGGAGCAGTCAGCGCTATCTATGGGGCAGTAATTGCGATCGCTCAAAAAGATATCAAGCGCATGGTAGCATACAGTTCCGTCGGTCACATGGGCTATATCTTGCTAGCTGGTGCCGCCAGTACTCCCTTAGCATTGGTGGGCGCAGTCGCCCAAATGTTTAGCCACGGTATCATCCTGGCGATTCTCTTCCACTTGGTGGGAGTCGTAGAAGCGAAAGTCGGTACACGCGAGTTAGATAAACTCAATGGTTTGATGAGTCCCATACGCGGTTTACCCTTAATAAGCGCTTTATTAGTTTTAAGTGGAATGGCTAGCGCAGGTATTCCCGGTTTAACAGGATTCATCGCCGAATTTATCGTCTTTCAAGGTAGTTTCTCTGCCTTTCCCATTCCGACAATTTTGTGTGTAGTAGCTAGTGGATTAACCGCAGTTTATTTTGTCATCCTTCTCAACCGCACCTGTTTTGGCAGACTCGATAACTTCGCCTACTATCCCAAAGTTATTTGGTCTGAGAAAATACCAGCTTTAATATTGGCAGCTTTCATTATCTTTTTGGGAGTACAACCTACTTGGTTAGTGCGTTGGAGTGAATCCACAACGACAACAATGGTGGCTGCAATTCCCTCCTTAGAAAAAACCGTAATCTCTGAAGTAGCGCTGAAATAGTAAATAAATCAAAACACTTGTAGAGACGGCGATTTATCGCGTCTCAAAACCTATCCGCCCATACGCGATAAATTGCGTCTTAAAATCTATCCCCCAGACGCTATAAATCGCGTCTCAAAACCTATCCGCCCATACGCAATTTATCGCATCTCAAAACCTATCCGCCCATACGCAATTTATCGCATCTTAAAATCTATCCCCCAGACGCGATAAATCGCGTCTCTACAAATTTACAATTACCATGACAGCAATTAAAACAGCAATTAAATTACCTCCTTCTAAACACGAATTTGCTGAAGTAATTCATCGCCTAGAAGCAGGCGGTGCAATGTTACCCGATACTCCAGAAAATTTGATGCAAATCATCGGTTTATACAAAGCTTATGCTGTGCCGATGGATTTTTACTGGCGTGACCTACTTTATATTGCCGAACGCGAATTTTTAAACCCATTACCATTCTTCAAATACTTCTTACCCAAAGAGTATTTAGAACTGCATAATCATTATGCTGGCGATGATGCCGATTTGCGAATTTGGCGCGGCGAAGCTACTGCACATCCAGAACTTTTGGCATTTATTGAGAAAGGTGAAACTTTCAAAATGCCAAAGTTGTTGCATCACTTGTTTCACGATCGCATTAACATGGAATTTGCTGAAGCTTGTATGCGGGCGATGTTGTGGCATAGAGGGATGGGTGGACAATTTGACCCTTACCTAGATTCAGACGAATACAAAGCCAACGCCGACAGGGCAATTAAAGCTTACTTCCAAGGGAACCCCGTCATGCTGGGGCTTTACAAGCTGTTCCCCGATATGTTTTTGGAACAGTGCCGCCAGATGTCATACTACGCCAACCTGGGCTTATTCTGGGAAATCATGGCCCCGGTATTCTTTGAAATGTCTGATCGCTATGACGAAGGTACCATTAGCAGCGTCCCAGAGGCAATGAGTTTCTTAGTTAATGGTATATTTGCGATCGCAGGTCGTCCGATTTACCATCACGTTTATATTCGTGGTGAATGCTACGAAATTATCCCCAAATCCAAGGGTTTCATGTGGCTTTATGAAGCAGCATTACCTTATGTAGAAGCAGTTTTCTACCGCACCGCACCCTTCCGGGGGACAAAATCTTATAATGCTCAAGCGCGTCAAGTACCGGCAGACCAGAAAGACTTTCACTATGGTATTCTTTACGCTGATGTATTCCCGGTAGGTACTGCTGGCATTCCCCCCACCTTATTAATGCAAGATATGTTGCACTTTTTGCCACCATATCTTGTTGATTACTACAGCCAACATTGCCGGGGTGAAGAAGATATGTTGATTCAGTTGGGAGTGAGTTTTCAACGGTCAATGTACTGTGTAACTTCTGCGGTAATTCAAGCTTTGCGAACTGCTCTTTTATATCCTTTAGATGACCCAAATCCCAAGCATTTACAAGCCAATCGAGATTTCTTTGAAATGCAGCTAAATCGCTTTACTCGAAGTGACTACAATATTCGTGATGCTGCTCGTTTGGGCAGTATTCAAAAGCAAGATTATCGATAAGATATCCTCCCAACCCCCCTTTTTAAAGGGGGCTTTTTTTGTTGTAAGGAAATTAGAAAATGTTGAAATTTTTTCAGTAAAAACACTACTATAGCCTTAATTCTTATTAACTGGATAATACTCCTGTAAGACTCGTCAATTCCATAATTTTTTCAAACTGAAAATTCTGAGCAAAATTCTTGATAAAATTTCGTAGTCCTGCATTTTTTGAAGGGATTTGCTCAATCAATTCTAAAATTAAGTCATCACTACATTGAGCTGCGGCAGTGTACACCTGTTTCACCCATTCCGGCGGCATTTCAGATAATAGAGTCACTAAATCTGTAAGCGTCAAAATTGGTTCTGTTTCCTGGTGTTTTGCATCTGCTATCTGATAGCTTTCTTCTTGAAAAATATATTGAACTTTTAAATATTCGCTCAATTTTTCTAGTAATTGTTCCTCGCGGAAGGGCTTGTTAATATAATCATCACAACCCGCTTTAATCATTGCCTCTCGTTGTTCCTCAAATGCGTTAGCGGTTAAGGCGATGATAATGGTCTTGCGATTTTGAATTGAAGCTTCTTCTCTAGCTTTAATAATTTTTGTGGCTTCATAGCCGTCCATAATCGGCATCCACATATCCATTAAGATTAAGTGTGGTTGCCATGTCTGCCAAATTGCGATCGCTTCAGTGCCATTTGCCGCTTCCTGGACTGTAAAGCCGATAGATGCCAAAATTTTCACTGGTACTAAACGGCTGTCTGTGGAGTCATCAACCACCAAGATTCGGTATTCGGTTTGATCGGGCGCTAAACTAATAACTTGGCGTCTATTTTGCTTTATTTGGATTTCGCTAGCTGCGGCTAGACCAATTTGAATATCAAAAGCAAATTTACTTCCCTCACCAATGGTGCTGGTGACGCTAATATCTCCCCCCATTAGTTGCACATATTTGCGGCTAATTGCTAAACCTAGTCCCGTTCCCTGTTGCGATTTTCTTCCGGTTTCAGTTTGCCCAAAAGCTTCAAACAGTAAGTCAATTTCTTGTGGGGCAATACCACGACCGGTGTCTTGTACTTCGAAGAAGAGATGAGGGAGGTAAGGAAAATTTTGCTCCTTTATCTCCCCTTGTTCTCCTACTTCCCAGCCCCTAGTCCCCATTCCCGATTCTTCAGCTCCTAGACACACCCGCAGTATCACTCTTCCAGTATCGGTAAATTTGATTGCATTTCCCAAGAGGTTAAGCAACACTTGACGCAGTTTACTTTCGTCAGCTTGAACATACTGCGGGAGTTGAGATGTATATTCAAAGACCAATTCTAATCCTTTGGAGGTGGCGCGGAACCGCAACATCTCTTCGAGGTTTTCTAAGAGGCGAATTAAGTCAAAACTGTTGAGATTTAATGTTATTCTGCCGGCTTCGATTTTAGACATTTCCAAAATGTCATTGATTAAGTTGAGGAGATGTTCGCCAGCACGATTGATGATTGCTAGGTTTTGCTGATGTTCAGTTGATAAAGCATGATCGTGGCTCATGATTTGGGTAAAACCGAGGATAGCGTTGAGTGGAGTCCGTAGTTCGTGGCTCATGTTGGCGAGGAATTCGCTTTTGGCACGGTTGGCAGCATCAGCCGTAATCACAGCTTCTTGCAATGCTTGTGACTGCCTTTGAGTTTGCGCCAGCAATTGTGCCTGCTGTAAAGCAACACCCAATTGATTACCAATTTGAACTACGATGTTGATTTCTCCTGGTTTCCATTGGCGGGGATCGGAATTTTGATAACTCGCTAGTAATCCCCAAAGCTGACTACCATATAGAATGGGCACAATAATGTAGGCTTTTGCCTGAAAGCGCTCTAAGAGGTTGATATAAGAACTATGAAACCCAGCGTTATAAATGTCTGGGACAGAACGGAAACTTCCACCTTGGGTTGCTTGCAGACAAGGATCTTCCACTTGGTTATCCGCGTTATCCAAAATTTTTGCTAGACAATGACCATCTTGTAACACACCCTGTGTGAGATAAGGGTCATTGTTGTGTTCTTCTATTAGAGAAATCCAACCGTTACTCACCGATTCGGAGACAAATTCGCCACTCCAGTGGGGATTGAAACGATAGACAACAACCCGATCGCAGTTGAGCACTTGCCGTAATTCTTGAGTTGTAGCCGCAAATATAGTCTCTAAATCCAGTGTTTGGCGCATCCTTTGAATCACTTGGGCGATCGCTTTTTCTCGTTCTACACTCTCACGCAAGGCTTCTTCTGCTAATTTTCTCTCGGTAATATCTGTAATTGTGCCGATGTAACCTTTAATTTCTCCATCATCTCCAAATTCTGGCAAAGCTTGACAAATCACCCAGACGACTGTGCTATCGTCGCGCAAGAATCGATGTTCGTGCTTATACAGGTTTTTAGTAACTCTTGCTTGATTCCATACTAAAAATAGCTGCTCGCGGTCGTCTGGATGTACGGCTTTTGACCAACCTTTTCCCAGAGACTCTTCTAAACTGCATCCAGTAATCTCACTCCAGCGTTGATTAAAATATAAGACATTGCCATCCACATCAGTATGAAATATACCAGCTGGTGAAGCTTCCGCTAGAAGTTTATATCGTTGCCGACCTGACTGCAAAGCTAATTCTGCTAATTTGCGATCATTAATGTCTGCCCAATAACCAACGCATTCTATAGGGTTACCAGCTTCGTCACGAATTAACCTCATCTTTTCGTAAAACCAGTGATAAGTTCCGTCAGCGTGTAACCAGCGGTATTCGTAGGAGCTGTACTCTCGTTCAACAAGCTGGGAAAATTTCCCCGATATGAGTTCAATATCTTGTGGGTGGACGTGATGGAGCCAAAAACTTGAATTCTCGATAAATTCTTGCGCTTCGTACCCAACCATTGCTTTAACATTCTTACTAATAAAAGTAGTGCTAAAATCTCCTGAGTTTTTTTTGCTGCTATAAATGACTACAGGGCTAGAAGTGAGTAGATATTGTAGGCGTTCGTTGGCTAAACGCAGTTCTTGTTCAACATGTTTGCGTTCGCGTAGCGCTGCTTCCAGTTCGCTAATTTCTACTAAAACTGTACCGACACCAGAGGGGCGATCGTCCTCACCAGGAATTGGAAAATAAGAAGCTAAGAAGTGGCGGATAATATCTGGTTGTTTAATTGATGCGCCGCTTAATTCTTGATTGAGAATGGGTTGACCAGTCAACAGAACCTGCTGGTAAATTGGTTCCATTAAGGGGGCGATGTGGGGTAAGACTTCATAGATTGTCTTGCCAATATGATCTTGCTGGGGTAGTCCATTAATTTCCGCCAGCAGTTGATTGATTTGCACAAACCGCAGCTGGTTATCTACAATGTTCATGCCAACAGGAGCACTGCTAAAAAAGGCATTGAGGCGAGCTTCTCTGAGTGCTAGTTCTTGTTCTAGGGTTTTGCGCTCAATCAACCCACCTAACTGAGCAGCAACAGCAGTTACTAGCAAGAGCAAACGCCGATCTACCAATACTGAGCTACGTTTAAAAAACACTAAAACAGCTAATACTTCCTTTCCAGCTAGTATGGGAACACCAAAACCAGCTTTTAATCCTACTTTTGCGGCATATTGCGATCGCAAAAAAACTGGCTGTGTAACTTCCGAAACATCTTCTATCCATTCTGGTTCCTGGCTTTGCCAAACCCTTCCTGGTAGTCCCACTCCCAGAGCAAATTTCACAGTTTGGCTTTGGCGGCAGAATTCTTCTAAACTGCTCTGCTCACCGTACCAGCCCAGACTGTGTTCTAAAGTACCATCTTCATTAGGTATCCATGCTTCACCAAAATCCCAACCAATGGTGTGACAAATTAAGCGCAAGACTACGACTAAAGCGCTGTTGACATCATTGGCGCGAGTGATAGCTTGGGTTGTCAACAGTAGCAAACGGCTTTCATTTTCTGCCTGTTTGCGTTCAGTAATGTCTTTCGCTGTGCCCAATACGTACCATTGTTCATCAATCTCGATCATTTCCGCACTAAACAGTGTTGTCCTGATTTCTCCTGTTGAAGTGCAGACATCAATCTCATAGTTGCGGATGGCTTTAGTTTGTAACAACGTGTGGGCGAGGAAATTATATTCTTCTGGATTCGCCCAAATATTCAATTCTTGATCGCTACGATCAAGGACTTGAGAACGAGAATAACCAAAAAACCGACAAAAGCTGTCGTTAACTTCAACATAGCGGTTATTGGGAAGAGTAATTAAGGCAATAGGATCAGGAGATGACCGAAAAGCTGATGCTAACTTTTCTTCAGAAGCCCGTCGCGCTGCTTCTGCGCGTTGGCGTTCTTTTGCCTCCAACACCAAGGATACTAAATTGCCCAGAGAACGAGCGAAATTTTGGTCTTCTAGCGTCCAATGATGAGTAACTCCCACTGCCTCCAGACATAAAGCTCCTACGGTTTTTCCCTCCAGCCTAATGGGTGTATTGAGTATAGAGGTGATGTTTAATCTTGAGTAAGACGCAGAAAATTCTTTAGTCCTGGGATCGTGATGGGCATTATTTGCGGCGATTAGTTGGTCTTGCTGCAAAGCTGCAAAATAAGCTGGATAGTCTGCCATTGCCAAGGAAAGTCCTTCGCTATGTTGATTGCGGCTAGCTTCAAACAGGTCAAAACACTGGAGTTTAATGCCTGTTTCGTCATATAGCCAGACACTAGTTCGTTCTACTCCAATATTTTTGACAGCTGTTTCTGTGATTTTACACAAGGCTGCCTTCAAGTCGCCCTGATAAAGCGTCTGATTTTGTGCCAGTTGAGTTAGCACTAGGTTATGATTGCGGAGCTTAATCGCACTTTCTTGGAGTAATTTTTCGACTCCTCTACGCTGTGTAATATTACTAGCAGTACCTGTCATGCCTATAACTAGATTTTCTTCATTGCGTAAAGCGATCGCATTAAACATTAGATAAAGTAAAGTACCATCTTTGGCTACACAGGTAGTTTCATGCTGGAAGATCGACTTTCCCCGAAAAACACCCTCAAAGGCTGCTTTATCTTGAGCAACTTGTGTAGGCGAGATGAAATCAGTCAAGGCACGCCCGATCATTTCCTGGGGTTCGTAGCCATAAATCTGCTTGACTGCGGGGTTGACAAAGGTAAGTAGTCCATCAATATCCACTGACCAGATCATGTCCTGGGATGTCTCTACTAGGTGGCGATACTGACTTTCACTCTTCTTTAGGGCGGCTTCAACTAAAAGGCGTTCGCTCTCGGCGTTGGCGCAGCCATCGCTTTGGTAAACTTCTTTACAAAAAGCTTCAGCAATGCCAACAGGAATTTCTTTTAAAATATCTTCTATTTCTTTGTTCAGAATATTTAACTCAACTGCATTCCGTTGATGCTCTTTAATCTCCGGTTGTAGTTGAGCATTTTTTTCTTTTAACTGTTTTTTCAGCTTTTGCAGAGTGAGTTGATTTTGTATACGAAATAAAATTTCTTTAGGTTGGAATGGTTGAGTAATATAGTCAACATCTTCTAAATCAAAGATGTTTACTTTTTCAGACAATTCATCTAAAATACCGAAAAAAATTATCGGAATATATTGAGTTTCCTGGTGAGCTTTCAAATGTTGATAAACTTCATAACCATCCATATCTGACATAAGAATATCTAGCAAAATCAAATCAGGGGGAAAAGCCACCGCTCTTTTGATTGCCAATTGTCCAGAAAGGGAAGTTTGCACCTGATAACCTTGATGTTGAAGGATGTCTGATAAAAAATTTAAATTCTCTAGCTGATCATCAACTAATAAAATTGTTATTTGTTGAGTTTCCATATAAATTACCGAGTTAATTTTAAATCAGGAATAATTTGTTGAATCAAACTGAACATCAAATCAGAAAGCAAAACTTTGTTAAAAGATTGTAAATAGAATTATTATCGCTTAATATCATACTTTGGTGTAAGGTATAGGTAAAAGTTGCAGATAAAGCAGGAGAACCGATTAATACTGCCAAATCTCTGTTACCGAATATCGAAGTGCGAACATACAACAAAGCGGACATCGGCCATACACTGTGCTGATTCAATCAAATTGGTAACTCTCCAGCCAACCCACGACACCAGAGTACACGGTACAACCACCCTTTACCATACACGATGTCCAAGAAAATTCTCGGTTCGAGTTCAACTAAGTAAGTTGGCACAATAAAATCAAACTATGTAGATAAAAATGAACTAAGTTAAAACCCTTGTAACTCTTGCCTCTTGCCTTACCCAGCGTCAATTATTTATACCAGCTTACTTACAGCTTTTACAATAGCTCCGTCTGTGACCAGAACACGTCCTCAAGAAAACTGTCATAAACTATACATACATGTCTACGGTTTGGCATTGCCTATGAATAGAGAATTCAGTGTTCGTTCTCGTCCATATCAACTATTATCAAGCTTTTCACCCTTTTTTTGTTTGATACGGTAAATCCAACTTATGTCTGTACGGTTTACCCAACTGTTTTTAGATTTTTCTTTTATTAAATTAGTTACTAGAGAGAAAAACAAAGCAAATAAAGCTTCTCTCTAAAAAAAATTAGAGGTTTGATATTTGCTTAAAGACCTCTAAATAGCTCTAAAACTTTGTTTGATTACTCAAAAGTAAATTAGAAAGTTAAGGAGAGATTGAGATATGGCACTCATCCGTTGGGAACCATTCCGTGAAATGGATATTCTGCGTCGTCAAATGGATCAACTTTTCTCTGATATCACAGCAGCCGAGCGCAGCAGTTCCGATATTTCTGCATCACCGAGAACAGCGTGGGTTCCTGCTGTTGAATTATCTGACAATGGTTCAGAGTTCCTATTAAGAGTTGAGATTCCAGGCGTTGAAGCTAAAGACTTGGATGTTCAAGTTACTCAAGATGCAGTTTCGATTACTGGTGAGCATCGTTACGAAAAACATTCCGAATCTAACACTAAAGTTCATTCTGAATTCCGGTATGGCAAGTTCACTAGAATAATACCTCTACCAAGCAAAGTTCAGAATCAACAAGTTAAGGCAGACCTGAAAGATGGGATTTTAATTTTGAATTTGCCCAAACTGGAGCAAGAGCAGAACAAGGTATTCAAAGTTAATTTAGGTCAATCTCAAAGTGCTACAGCTTCTATAGAAGGTGGCAATGGAAATACACAACCCAACATTACATCACAGCAAAGCGTTCAAACTGTTTGAGAAGATGTTCGATTTTCTCAATCAATAGTTTCTATATCTCTGAAATAGCTAAATTTTGATAGAAACCCCAGCTAAACTCATCGGCTGGGGTTTTTGTCGCTTAACTCTTAAACCGTTTTATTGCTGAATAAATTTAGCTTTTTCACTTGTATCCCCCGGTTAGATACCTACGGTGTACACACAAGTCTTAAAAACCTAGCTTGATAAGGCTTGACTCGTTCCCAGGCTCCGACTATTGGTGACAACTTAAGGCGATGGTCAAAATGTCAAGCA
>NZ_JBIQNW010000084.1:0-20501 GCF_047228265.1 Nostoc sp. UIC 10607
ATCAACGAATCGCACTGCTCTACTGCCTGCTGCCATACATCCGCTTGCACAGCCGGTTCCAACTCGGCTTTCGCCAAAAAACGCAATTGTCGTTCGTTGGTCGGCATTGGAATTTGCCGACCAATGGTCGGCAAAAACTTTTGAAGATTTTCATAAACCACAGTAGCCGAAATCTTCAAGTACGCCGCGTCACGACTATAATTGAAGCGATCGCGGCAGTATTCTTCAAAAGTACGGTGCGTGGAACGGTACAGCCGTCTGTCCCTCAACTCCATCAGCGCCTGACCTGCTGACAAAAAAATGCCCTTTCTACCTGACGTTCCAATTGCAAGCGTAAGCTTTGTTCTTCTTCGGTCAACTCTGTAACTTCAACAGCAGTAACCGTAATCGTTGCTGAGGCTGGGTTGTCTTCGCTAGAAGTATTTTCGAGAGCAGAGTCGGTTGCTGGCTTTGGTTCACCAGATGCCCCAGGGATAACTTTCTTACGTCTGGATGGGGGTTTGTTCATTGCCTCACCTCTAGGCTGACAGCAGTCGAACAAATATTGAATTGTGTCATCATGGAAATATAGAGTTTTTATTTATGCCCCCATCCTTTAAACAGGTTGGGGTTTTTCATTGCTTTTTATATTTTGCACTGATGGAAGAATACTTTGACGAAAATCAGTCCAATACCCTGGAGTTGGCTGGGAAATGACCACAACTTCCGCCAAGGCAGAGATAGCCCTGGCGCAGCATTTAGTGAAGATAGGTGCTGCGGAATTGGCGCTATATGTTGAGCTACTTACAAAATTAATAATTTTGTAATTGTTGTCTAGTTCTGTTATTTTTTAGCATGAACATAGTCTACAAAGTAAAATTTAGGAACAAGCCAAAATTTGAGCCAAGTGTAAGCTGCCAAACTTAATAGTGCTGTAATAATTAGCGTTAAACCAAGCTTGACTCGAAACGTGTCTGGGAGGATAGCAACTCCTGAAATAGTAATAGCAGAGTATGCCAACAGTACCACTTGCAAACGCTGGATCACCCTTAGCGCCCCTCGGCAGCTACTACAGTGCTGAGTATGTTGTTTGTAGCGATCAAGCAGTACAGTCCGACTGTCGTTAATATTTGAGTTTTGTAAGAAATTAATTCCGACTTCATTCCAAGGTAAATCCCCATTACAATACTTTTCAAACCAATTTCTGAACTCAATGACTAAACGATCTGCACTTGTAGGTAGCTTGTAGGCAGTTTTCCAGCTTTCAACTAACTTTTTTTGTTGAAAAAAGCGCTCTTGCTGATGTAGAAGAATCATATCTCCATCAAGAAGCGGATTACGAATTATGATATGTTCTAACCAACGAGGTAATAGACTATAAATTGTTTTAGCAAAATTAATAGGAAATTGAGCCACTATTCTTGACCGACCTGGAGACACTGGAATACAGTAAGTAACAATTCCTAACTGCTTTCCAGAACCAATACTAATTGCATATTCTAAGCGGCAAGGTGGTTCAAAAGTAATTGTTGTTCGTCCTGAGCTTCTTTCAATAACTGCTTCAATCAAATTTACTGTTGATTTCTCAATATTCATAGGTATAGGTACTGCTTGCTCTCGAATACCTTGCACTTTATGATGTGCAAAAGGAACATGACTTGGATCTGCCACATTCTCAACAAGAGTTTGCCAATCATATTCCAAGTCGCGTACAAAAGAATCCCAAACAAAACCTTTGCTAGCATCTACTTGAGGTGACAGAGGTAATGGCGTATTTGCAGCCTGTTCTGCTGATTTAGCATCTGCCCAAACCCAAAGTAAATCATTTTGCTGACGAACAGGGAATGTAACTGCACAGAAGTTTTTTTGATTCCTAGTCACAATTTCTGGATTTTCTGCTTGGGGAATATATGTACAAACTCCTTGAGAATCAAACTGCCAACCATGATAACTACACATCAAATTACCCGTTTTTTCATCAACACGCCCTTCACTTAAGGGAGCAAGGCGATGAGGGCATTGATCTAAAAATACTTGGTAAGCTTTAGATAATTTAGGCTTCCAAATGACTAAGCGTAATCCCAGAAGAACAACTGTGGTGGGGCAGTTTGGATTGATATCTTCGATAGGGGAAAGCGGATACCACTGTCGAAAAAAATCAAACTCAGATTGGATTTCTGTATTCATTGAGTAAACAAAAAGTAATTTTACGTTTAGTATGTGCAACCGCCATCAAGACATTTTAATGGCAAGCAGCCGATGAACTGTGAGTGATAACAGATAAATCGTCAAGTGAGGCAATAGCACTTGGTCAAAGGCTTGACCAGAGTGAAAAAGCTCAAGATGGGAAAGATTTTGAATCCTAATCCAAGATTTGAGTTTTTTCATAAGTGTTGGGATAATGACTCAGCGCGTGTAGATTCTTATCAAAAAGTTGATTGCCAAGTTTGTTTCCTCAGTGGGGTATTGCTTGCATAAAGGGGAAGTTCATTGATTGCAATAGATAGAGAGATAACTGATTAATCGCATATATTAACGTCATGGTCAAAATCATTTAAATCAGTTGTAGCTGGTTCTTTTTAAACTTTATAATATTTTCGTGTAAAAAAAAGGATTTAGCTACAGGTGCATAAAACGAAAATTAAAATAAAATGGGGAAAAACTAGTTATTATTTATTCAGGTTTAGTATATTATATTACATAGTATTTTCAAATCCAACTGCTGCACAAATCGTTCCAGATACTACTCTCACTAACAATTCTCTCATTACTAATCAAGGCAGTCTCAATATTATCAATGAAGGGACTAGAGCAGGAACTAATTTATTCCACAGCTTTCAAGACTTTTCTGTTTCTACTGGGAATACTGCTTTCTTTAATAATGCTGCTGATATTACAAACATTATTAGCCGCGTCACAGGAAAATCTGTTTCTAACATTAATGGTTTAATTCGTGCTAATGGAACAGCTAACCTATTTCTGCTCAACCCCAATGGAATTATTTTTGGTTCTAACGCTCAATTAAACATTGGTGGGTCATTTGTCGCAACCACAGCCAACAGTATTAAATTTGCTGACGGTAAACAGTTTTTTGCTCAACCCAACCAGAAAGAAGCATTGCTAACAATTAGCGCCCCTACAGGGCTATCATTTAGAGATAATTCAACTGGAACTATTCAAGTTTTAGGTGGCGGACATCAAATTACACCAAATGCTGGTTTATTCCCTACCATAGTAAACAACAATTCAACAGGCCTTTTAGTACAACCAGGAAAGACTCTAGCTTTAATCGGGAGTAACATAAATGTGGAAGGTGGCATTATAACTACTCCAGGGGGACAATCTGAGTTGGGTAGTGTAGGGTCTGGTTTTGTTGACCTTAAATCCAATAACCAAGGATGGACTTTTGATTACGAAGGAGTTCGCAAGTTTGAAGATATTCAGTTATCGAAACAAGCTTTAATCAATGCTAGTGGTACAGGCGCTGGAACAATTCAGCTACATGGAAATAATGTCTATCTGACAGACGGTTCAACAATGTTGATTCAGAATTTAGGCGAGACTTCATCTGGAAATATCAATATTAATGCTTCTAGGTCTTTGGTTTTGGAAGGAACTTCTCCAGATGGCAATGTTTCTAGTAGTATACTTACGGAAACAGTAAATACTGGAAAAGGTGGCGATCTAAAAGTTTTTACCCAACGATTAACGCTTCAGGATGGAGCAAGAGTGGGAGCAGGTACATACAGTAACGCTTCTGGAGGTAACGTAACTATTAATGCCTCTGATTCTGTGCAATTGTTAGAAAACAGGCTTGCTAATCCTTTTCGCCGTGGAGATACTATTAGCTTCATCAGTGCTGCTACTTTCGCTTCTGGGCAAGCAGGTTCTGTTCAAATGTCAACAAAACAGCTACGAATTACTGATGGAGGAACAGTGGCATCATCAAGCTTCGGAACTGGAGATGGAAACAACGTTATTGTCAATGCAAATTCTATCGAAATTACAGGGATAAAACCAGAGCGTTCTGCTCCAAGCACCATAGCAGCTACAGCTTTTAATGCTGGAAATGCTGGAAGTTTAACCATAAAGACATCAGAATTGCGATTGAAAAATGGAGGAGTAGTTAATTCTGTTGCTTTTGCAACTGGAAATGCTGGCAGTATAAATATTAATGCCGAAAACTTTATCGAAGTAAGTGGAAAAGCTAACAGCTTCCAACCTAGTTTTATAAGCTCATCAGTCAATGTTGCAAATGAAACTGTCAGAAAAATATTTGGACTACCTTTGATACCAACTGGTTCTGCGGGAAATATCACCATTGACACTCCTTTTTTAAATGTCAATCAAGGAGGTTTAATTAGCGTAGCAAATGAAGGTTTAGGTGATGCAGGAAGACTTGAAATTAAGTCCAATACGATTAACATCACAAACAACGGAGGCGTTACCGCAACCACTACTGTCGGACAAGGTGGTGATATTAATATTACCTCAAATAATATTTTTATACGCAATGGAATTATCTCCACAACTGCTGGTCAGCAAGACACAGATGGTGATGGTGGCAACATCAATATCAACACAAATATCCTAGTTCTTGCGGACAACAGTGGTATCACAGCTAACGCTTTTAAAGGACGAGGCGGAAATATCCTGATAAATGCTCGTGGATTATTTTTCTCTCCCAACAGTAAAATTACAGCTAGTTCAAAATTCGGATTGAATGGTGATGTTCAGATCAACGGCTTTTACGTTGACCCTAACGGCATTGAGTCCGTACCAGAAGGACTTGCACAAAGTCCACAAGTTGCATCAGTTTGCCAGGGACAGTCAGACGTGGCAGGAAGTGAATTTGTCATGAGTGGCGTGGACAGATTACCTCTGGGTCCTAAAGATGTACCACCTATTAAACCAACTTGGCAAGATAATTTTGTTTCTGGTCAAATCAACAATAATTCAGAGGAGCCAAAATTGCAAAAACAAGCAACACAAATTGTAGAAGCTCAAGGTTGGGTGCAAGACTCCTACGGGAATGTAACCTTGACGGCAGAAGCAAATTCAGCAACACCTCATGCTGTGTCGTTCGCTAGCTTATGTTCTGAAGAAAATGTATCAAAAAGTACTATTACAACCCATGCCCAGCAATGATTAGACGCCGAGACTGGTTTAAGTATGTATTTTCAAGCATTCTAGGGCTATTAACAGTTGTAGGCAAGCCATCCATTATCGCTGCTCAAGCTGTAAATAAAGAAGCACAAAAACGTAATCAAGCCCGACTACTGACCCAAATAGGAGAAAAGTATTTAAATGAAGGACGAGCATCGGAGGCCCTTGAGTCCTGGAAATCAGCCACAAAAATTTATCGTCAACTTGGCTACGAAGAGGGTATTACTGGCAGCTTAATTAACCAAAATCTTGCCCTACAAGCTTTAGGTTTAAATCGTTTTGCTTGTAACACACTATTACAAGCTCTAAAGCTAAATACAGACACTAAGATTTGTGCCATCTTGCCACAACAGTCTACTGAATCTACAACAAAACTATTGATAGCAGAGATTGATAAGCAAAAAGATTTGCCAGTAAATCTATTTGCATGGCAAAACTTAGGAGATGTCTTGCGCTTAATTGGTAAATTAGATGAATCAAAGGTTGTTCTCGCAAAAACGCTATCAATTGTTCAAAAAACGTCTACTGTTGATACTCATGAGCTTTTGCTGTCATTAGCTAATACTCAAGAAGCTATTTATAAGCAAGCACGAAATAAATATTATGAAGTAGAAGAACCAGATTTCAAAAATGAAATTGTGGAGCTGATTCAGCAACAAGCACTCAATTCACTTGAAATTTATCATCAAGTGAATTTGGTGTCAGCAAATTATCCAGTAACACAATTAAAATCTCAACTGCATCATTTGAGCCTGCTAATAGATTTTGATAATTTCTTAACAACAGAGTTAAATTTAGGTAATTTCAAATTAGTTGAGATTCGCAATCAAATTCAACAACAAATTCACCCCTCTATTAACATAATTTTAAAAAATTCTTCTACATTCTCTCAATTATCAGCTACCCAACTTGTTTATACAAAGCTCAATTTTGCTAATAGTTTAAGTCAAATTCCAGATCAGCAATTACGTTCATTAGCTATTGAATATGGTCAGTCTGCTTTACAAACAGCTAAAAGTACAAGTAATCAGCGAATCAAATCTTACAGTCTTGGCACTCTGGGTAAATTACAACCAAAAAAATCAGAAGCATATTTTTTAAGAGCTTTAAGTTTGGCTCAATCAATTCAAGCAGAAGATATTGCTTACCAATGGCAACAACAGCTAGGAAACTTGTACAACAAGCAAGGAAGGGCTAAAGAAGCCCTCACAATGTACAAATCTGCTATTGATAACCTGGCACATATTCGTGACAGCATATTGTCAAGCAATATAGATATACAGTTATTCTTTCAACAAGAAGTAGAACCTGTGTACCGTGATTATATGAAGTTACTTTTGAAAGATTCTAATCCTAATCTCAAAGAAGTAATTCAAATAAACGAACGTTTACAAACAGCACAGTTAGAAAATTTTTTAAATTGTGGCAAGCTTGACCTAATTGCTCTCAATGATATTCCAGACTTAAATAGTGCTTATGGAATCATTCATATCATTGATTTGGATGAAACTATAGAAGTTATTGTACAGTCTTCAGACCGCTCTCTTCATCATTACTCTGTTGAAGCAAATATAGTTAAAGATAATGTTAGTGATCTTTTATGGAGTTTACAGGATCAGAAACTCGCTACTATTGATGTCCAACAAATTCTTTTGCCTTCTCAAGCACTTTATGAAAAATTAATTGCGCCAATAGCATCATATTTACCTGCATCAGGAACATTAATATTTATTTTAGATAAATCTTTTCAAAGTATACCGATGAGCATATTATATGATGGGAAAAATTATCTCCTCGAGCAATACAGCATTGCAGCAACTCTCGGTTCTAGAATTAGATATCCCAAACCTTTATCAAAAAAGCGGTTTACAGCTCTCATCGCTGCTTTGTCTAAGCCCAGCCCCAGCTTGTTAGATCGCAACGCTCCTAAAGGCGTCAGATCACTACCCAAAGCCAAAGAAGAAGTAAAAGATGTCCAAAGTCACACACAATCTTCCCTTACACTATTAGACGAAAAGTTTACTACTCCACGTCTAGAGCAAGAAATAAGTAAAAATAATTTCCCAATCGTTCATATTAGTACTCATGGACAGTTTAGTTCTGACCCTTTGAAGACGGTACTTCTAGCCTATGATAAGGTCATCAATATTAGAGAATTTGACAAATTACTAAAAGGTAAAATTCAAACTGATGCAGATGCAATTGAGTTATTAGTTTTAAGTGCATGTCAGACTGCAAAAGGTAATAAAAGATCAACATTAGGAATGGCTGGAGTAGCTGCACAAGCAGGTGCGAGAACTACGATAGCTACTTTGTGGCTAGTAGATGCGGATTCTACTGCTTTATTAATGGAAGAATTCTACAAGGGATTGAAAAATGGTATTCCTAAAGCAGAGGCACTGCGGGTTGCACAACTAGTATTAATGAAAAATCCTAAATACGCTCATCATTACTACTGGGCCCCGTTCTTGCTCGTTGGTAGTTGGTTATAAATTCCCACAGCTTTAAACCTTCTTGCACCTTTGATAATTCCTTTAAGTTCTTATTACTTTTAGCTAACTTCTTTGCTGTTGTGTATTCACTAAAAGCCTCATTAGGCAGTCCTGCCTCTAAGTAGCGATCTGCCAATACTCGATAAATTTCAGGGTTTTTACTTCCTGCTGCCACTCTTGCCTTTAATGTTTGTATAGATTCATTTACCAGATTTTTTGACATATATATAGTATCTAAAACCCCAACAGCAGCTTCATCAGGAGGTACTTTTACTTCGTTAACTTGTTTTACCAGTAATGCAATCTCCTGCTGCTCTTTTTCTGGTAAAATACCAAATACTAAAGGAGCGTGACTTATGATTGAGTTTCCTTGGTACGCAAACACAATAATTCTATACATCCGTCCAAATCTCAATTGAGGTTGCCCTTCTGGATATGGCAGTACAGTATTATTTACTTGTATCTGCCAGTTAACATTATTACCCTTTATCTCTACTGTGTAACTAGTAGCTCCTGGGACTGCACGCCAAGAAATTGATGGTCGGGTAGTCAAGATTCTACCGCCACTAATGTAAGGACTAATTAATCTTGGTCTTGGTACAGAGTTATCATCATCTGGTCCTTTAAGCGTAGTAGGACAGTTCTGCGGTTTAAGATTTGTACATCGAAACTTATCTGCCTCAGTGACTTGTGATGGCGCACATTTGTTGGCAGCGTCAGAAAAATTGTTTTGATTAATGTATAAAATTTTTCGATTTAAATAGCAAACGACTGTAACTGTGGCTCCATTCTCTGGGTGAATTTGATCTCCCGGACACAGCGGACTACCTACTGGCAAGTAGCGATCGCCTGGACTCATCACCTTTCCATCAACATTCTTGCACTGACGCAAGGCTATTAGTTGAGATTGCCCCCATGCATTACTAGAACTTGACACAACTAGTGTTGATATTGATGCGAGTGCTACAATTTGAACTGTGAATATTTTTTTGACTATTGCACTTGTCGAATTGTTTAAAGTAAGCATCAAGATTTTTGTATGGCTATTTGCTAGTTAGTAGCATACAGGAAACAGTAAATAAAAAAAAGGCTTAGGGCGAAGATGGCGTCACAAACTCTCCCAATAAACGCTTTAAGATTTGCAATCTCCACTGCTGAACTTCTAACTGATTAGACTCGGCAATCAAACATATCTCCCAAGTCAGCCTGGCATCATTAATTTCACCTAATGCTTCTTGCGCTTGCGCTAATAAACAGTAAGCATCTGTCCTAGCATCCAGTTTTGTTGATTTTTCCAAATCAGCCTTTGCCTCGGCATAACGCTTTAACTCTAATTTTGCCCAACCTAAGTTTTTGTATAAAGTAGACTGTAATTTAATATTTTCAGTTTTTTGTAAACCGGATTTAGCTAAATCAATTGCTACATCATATTTGCCATTTAAAATCTTCAATCTTGATAAATTATTAATGGCTGGTATTGCTTCTCTACTCATTCCAATGGCTAATATATACTGTTTTTCTGCCAAATCATACATTCGTCTATCATCATAGAAAAGTGCTAGCCCAAAACGCGATTCCCAATTGTCAGGCTTTAATTTAAATGACTTTTCATAATTTTTAATCGCACAGTTATCTTGGTTTAATTGCTGGCAAACAAAAGCTAAATTACTATAAGCATCTGCATCACGGTTATTGTATTTAATTGCTAATTCATAATATTTTTTAGCTAACTCAAGGTCTTTGGTGCTACGGACAGCTTTATCAAAGTAAAAACTTGATATAGTCCGATTACTCTGAGAACGAATTTTTATAGCCCAGTAAAAAAAATCTTGTGCTCCCTGAGAATTATTTGCTGCTTCTAACTTTTGTCCTTGAGTTACTAGGTAGTTAGCTACTACAGGTATAGAGAGAAAGACACACCCAAAAAATCCCAAAACAATCAATGTATATTTGCTATATTGAAAAACTTTAGAATTAGCTAATCTATAATTTTTAATTTGCTGAGGTAGTTTTTCTAACCTCTGCAAAATCACTCTAGTTGTTTGCGGACGCTGCCCTGGTAAAGGAGCCATTAATTCATCAAGAAAATCAGCAAAGGGCTTGTCAATCTGCGGCGTTTGCTCTCTCCAAATTAGATTTCCTGTCTTTTTATCTGTTGGAAGATCCATCAATTGAATGCCAGTCACTAATTGCACAAAAGTCCGACCCAGAGCATAGAAGTCTGATTGAGGTACTGCTTGACCATTTACTTGCTCCAATGGAGAGTAACGAGGAGTACTGACAGATGTAATTTCGTATCGTCCTCCCCTACCTGTGCTAGATCCCCCACTTCCACTGACTTTTGCCAAGTAGGTATCAGTCACTCGCCGTGCTACACCAAAATCAATTAATGCAAGTTGTCCACTTGACTGAAGAATTATATTAGAAGGTTTAATATCTCTATGAAAAATTTCTGTACGGTGTACTTCATCAAGGATTTCAACTAACTGTCGAAGCCATTGTAATGCTACGGATTGTGAAATTCGCCCATTAGACTCTAACCATTGTTCTAAATTTTCTCCTTCAAATTTATCCATGATTAAACAATGCAATGTTAGAGAGCTATTATTCGGAATAAAAGTGAAAAAGTCATCTATAGTACTTTTAGGAATACATGGGTGTTCAATAAGCCGTAAGGTGAGAGATTCCCGCTCAATAAGATCAACTAACTGAGGTGTGTTCCATTTTAAAACTTTCATGACTCGCCGCTTACGCCCAGGATTCCATTGAGTGCCGGCATCGTCCACTTCAAAAACTTCCATATAGCTAAATGGGTTTTCGGTAAGCTCTCTTAATGGCTTAACTAGACAAATGCGGTCGTTAATTAGCAATGAAGTCCCACATAAGAGACAGTGACTAACGTCATCAGGATTTTGACGTTGTTTGCAAAGAGGGTTGATACAGTAACCCATATTTTAGTATGTATAACGTAATGCATAGAAATTTACTCCCGCTACCTCTTGCTGTCGCAATGGAACAACATATAAATTGAAAATTTTAGGCAGCCTCATTTTAAACATCAATGTATACTACCATTAAATACCTGCATTGCTTAGGAAGAGAAGTAACAAATATCACACTAAACAATAATTATTAGAAGACTCACTGTTTAGCTGAAATGAAAATTCAGTAGCCAATTTCAGTAAATAGCCTTAAGTGTAAGTGCTAATCTTCCTCTTTTCTCTTACCGTACTCCATCCAAGATGTGTCTACGAAAGTAATTCTTATTGTAAGTAACCGACATTAGAAATTTCTATAGTACTTTTTTGAAAAAAATTAACTATAAAATGAAAAATCAAATATGATTGATACAATGCAATCTCCTCTTAAAACTAAGCCTAATCTATAACAATGCCCATTTCGGGCATTTACTGTGTAAAAATGATTAACAAGGTTACAGTTTTTAGTACTGAATCGCAATTCCAGGCTCCTACTCACTCCTCCCTTAAGCAAACAGGACAGGAGTCACCAAAAGTACTTTTTACGGTGAAAGTTACTTTTGAACTAGCCCTAGCTGTAGTAAATAAGTTAGTATTTGCCAAGAAAGGTAGATATCTATCCGAGGCTGAAATCCTTGTTATAAAGGGAGCGTGGGATGACAATGACTATGAAGAAATAGCAAGTAACTCATCTTACAGTCCTAACTACTTAAAAGGTGGCATAGCCCGTCGATTGTGGGATATGCTTTCTGAAACTATTGGAAATGGCGAACGGGTTGGCAAAAAGAATCTGCGTGATTTTTTGGAACAAGTTACTGAAGAATATTATGCTCAATCTGCGCCAAAAGAGGAGCCGAACTTCCCTGCCAACGACTTAATACAAGTTCTGGGAGGACAACTACCTGATGTGTCTAGTTTTTACGGACGAGTAAAGGAACTAACTCTTTTAAAAGAATTAATAGCTAAACAGCGATGTATATCCTTGGTAGGAGTAGCAGGAATCGGTAAGACTGCATTAGCGGCAAAACTTCTAGCGGAAATTAGTGCAGAATCTCAACCTAGATTTGATTATTTGATTTGGAAATCAGTTGCTCATGCACCACTACTTCAGGATTTAGTAACCGAACTGTTAGATATAATTGAGCCTTTAGAAACACCCTCAAGCTCACCTAAGTATACTCAAGCAATGATTACAATGTTGCTGAAGCAGATGCAATCACGCCGTTGCTTGGTTGTGCTGGATGAATCTGAAGCGTTATTTCAGACAAAAAATTTAGAGCAACGACTAGATTACAGACTATTTTTTCGCCGTTTAGTAGAAGAACAGCATCAAAGCTGTTTGCTCTTGACTAATCGAATTCTGCTTGATGAGCTGAATGATCTGATAGTAGCGAAGCGACCTCTTCGATTTTTTAGAATTGAAGGTTTAGATGAAGATGCGGCAATGCAGTTTTTGTCTGAAAAAGGATTGACTGACACAGAAAAGTGCCATCAATTAATTCAAACTTATCGTGGTAATCCTTCGGAACTAGAGGCAGTAATTGAGAGAATTAATCACTTTTTTTCTGGCAGTACACAAGTATTTTTTCAAAACCCAACAACTCTTGTCAGTAGTAAGTTTGAAGCAATGCTTAATCATGTTTTTGGTCACGTATTGACAGAAATTGAGCGAAAAATTCTGATTTACACAGCAGAGGAGATAGTTTCAACTACAGAATTTATTAGCTTTGCCAAGTTATTAAGTGATATCAGGCAGAGACAGAAAGCGTCTGTGTCAACTTTAGAGTTGATTAAAGCACTAGAAAATCTGGAAAAACAATCATTGATTGAAAGCAGTAAAAATCCAGTTACTAAAGAAATTAGTTTTACTCTCCAGCCAGTAATTAAAAAGTATATCTTAACCGATCCACAAGGATTGGTGCGTGTATCCAATGCTTTGCCAAATTTAGCGGTCGCATCTTAAGCAAAAGCTTTTCATAAAATTGCAGGGTAATCTACTCTACACAGAGGTGCTACCAACCCTCGATTACCCCTAAAAGAATCCTTAAAAAACGTGGAGGTCAAAAGCAAAAATCAAAACAACGTTAAACACAGAGGGCATTGTAAGATCAGAACGAACAAAAGATGGAGGTAAATATACAGGAACACAAAATTTAAAGGACAAAACGTACTTAAGAAGTAACGCTTTGTCCAAGGAGCAAAAAACTAAATAACTCCAGAGCGGGGTTATCTCACAAAAACCAAAGCGGTGGTAGTTAAAGTTTGGCGACTTGATTCCACTAACTGGTCAAAAGAGATTAAGTCCACGCTGCTTCTTGTATTATACGAGAAACCACACGAAACTGGTGCTTTTCGTGTGGCAGTTTTTGCTGTTGAAATTCCTCAAAGGGGCGAGATATTAAGTTTGATTAAGAAAAAACCCGAATTTCGTAGTTAAAAACCCTTAGCGGCGCAACAACCCCCTCTGAAGCTTGTAAACCGAGTTATCAGGGGAAAATATTGTGATAAATAAAGAACGCCCCAAGAGCGCAGTAGTAGAGCGCATGGGGTCGAGTGCAGCTTTCGCATGGCAATTTTGTGCTGTGACGAAGGGAAATTTTCGGAATATCCAGGCTAGTAGTCTGGCAAGTCAACTTTGCATGGTGGTTAGCAGAGGGGCAGAGGGGCAGAGGGGCAGAGGGGAAAGAACTTGTATAAGCCTATCCTCTGCTCCCCTGCTCCCCTGCTCCCCTGCCGACCTCCACCCAGCAATTTTGGGTTGGCGAACTGCTAGAGCAAGAGTTTCGCAGCTTGAAAGAGTTCTCTCTAAGGAATTCCGAGGGGAGAACCGATGAACCATACCCCGAATATTACGGGGGAAAGGTTAAAGGTCAAAGGGAAAAGGGATGGGGAAGAGTTAACAAATTCTTCCTCCCCTTCCCCTTTGCCCTTTGCCCTTGACCCAGGCGCAGCCTCTCCAACTGAATATCCAAACAACCTCACTGCGGCTGAGTATCATGAGTTAACAGTGGGTAGCGCCATTCATCCGGCGTTGATTGAGCGCAACTTTTTCCATGTAGAGGGAGAATCAGTTTATGATTTCCTGTTCATATCTGATAAAATACCACGCAAGAATGCGGGTCGGGTTACGGATGGATACTTAAAGCTGTATCAGCACCTATTACTGGGTGGGACGTGGATTCAGTCACTTGACCCGTTTAAAAACTGGCAACCAATGGAGTGGGGGCGGATTAAGCCCAACTTCCCCCGCATTGATTGGCAAAAAGGGAAACCCGTCAAATACGAGTCACCCCCTAAAACCCCCAACCGTGTTACCTACTTTGATGTCGCTAACCCCATCTGGGACAAAGTTGCAAAGCGTTATTTAATTAAGCGCTATCATTCACTTTTGGCGCTACGCTTACTGGATCAACTCAATCCACTAATATTTTGGGAGTGGATAAAGCAGCATCCAGAGATTCCGATTATCTTATGCGAGGGTGAGAAGAAAGCCGCTTGCTTGCTCTCTTTGGGGTTTGTAGCGATCGCACTTCCGGGGATTTGGAACGGGCGCGTGGGCAAACAAGATTTTGATGAACGGTTGCATCCTGACTTAGTACCAATGGCTCAGGCGGGGCGCAAGTTCATTATTTTATTCGACTACGAAACAAGAGCCAATACCCGTTGGTCAGTTTTTCAAGCCACTGTTCGCACTGCAAAAGCAATCGAATCGGCAGGTTGCTTTTGTGAAGTTGCGCTGTTACCAGGCCCAGAGAAAGGTGTTGATGATTTTGTTGTGGCGCGGGGCGAAGATGCTAACGCTTTACTGACCGCAATTATAGATGATGCCAAATCACTTGCTGATTACAAGCGCTCGTATCGGGCTAAGAAATGGGGGTTAAGCAAGTACCAGCCGGATGTCACTGTTAATGTCAAGTATCTCTCTGAGGCTTTGTGCATTCCTGAACTTGAAGAAAAATGCTTGACAGTGCCTGAGCTTTATGAGCTTGAAAAGGAACAACTTTTCACGCCATCTATAAAAGGACATTGGAGAAAGAAGGAGTCTACGGATTCTGGCGGAGTTGATTCAGACAAATCGAAGAAATCCCCTACCTTCAATTTCCCAAAATCAGGACTAGTCGTACTCTGGAGCGATATGGGCACTGGTAAAACCCAACTCATGCGCTGGTGGCGTGACCAAAACCCCGACGCGCGGTTCCTCAACAATGGGCATCGCGTAAATTTGCTGAAAAATCTTGCCGAACGTTTACAGACGGCGATGTATTCAGACTTGGGTTACACAGGTTTAGCTCAAGCCCAAGCCCTTAGTATTACCATTGACAGCTTGCACAAACTCAATACGCAAGCGCTGATTTATGGCTGCATATTTATAGATGAAGCTTGCCAATACCTTACCCACCTACTACACAGTAATACGTGTAAACAGCACCGTGCAGCAATCTTGGAGGTACTGGAATATATAGTATACAACGCGCCACTAGTCGTCCTTGCCGACGCACACATGGATGATTTAACCGTGGACTTCTTTCGGGCAATGCGACCAGTAGGTGAAGTACCTTACATCGTCAAAAATGAATGGAAAAATGGCTCACGCACTATATATTGGTACGAAGGCAGTAATTCAAGCGCCCTAGTTGCCCAAATCTCGGCAGCCCTGATGCAAGGTCTGAAAGTCATGGTTGCAAGTGACTCCAAGCGTTTCATCAAAAAACTCGAAAAGTCTTTTACTATTAAGTACTCAGAACCTAACTCTGACCAATCCCATACACCCCAAAAATGGCGCATCTGGTCTGTCCACTCCGATAATTCCGGCAGTGATGAAAACGTCGCTTTCATTAAAGATATCACCAACGCCGTCAAAAACTTTGATGCCTTGTTCACCTCTCCCAGCCTGGGTACTGGTGTCGATATTTCTGAGTATCATTTTGATTTAGTATTTGGTGTCTTTCACGGCGTTTCCCAAACTGCTACTGAGTGCGCCCAACAACTTTACCGCTATCGCCCAAAAGTCCCGTTTCATATTTGGGTGGCCCCGCGTCCTCCCTTTGGTTACAAGGATACCAATGCTACCAAGATTAAAGAGCGCTTGCTCCAAACCAATGAAATGACCGCTTTTCTGTTGCGGATTGACCGTCAAACAGGCAAACGCGGAGCCGAGAAAGATTGGGCGCTTGAGGCTTACTGCCAAATTATGGCTAACCGCCACTATTCTCTCAATAATCTGCGTGATGATTTGCGATCGCTTCTCACAGAAATGGGCAATACATTTATATATGTGGGCAGTGATTCAGATCCTCAGTCTCTCGAAAATCTTAAAGCAGCAGCACAAGCTTTGGATAGTGCCCACAATTCGGCTGTTGCCAAGGCCAAGAATATTACTTTGAGCGAGTACCGTGCCCGTCAGAGCAAAGATTACCTTGACCCTAATGAAATTTTTGAATGCGAAAAATTCCGCATCTCTGATTCTTACGGCATCGAAGTAACCGAATCACTTGTAGAAATGGATAAAGGTGGTCGCTTAATTAGAGCGATCGCCGGACTTGAGGCAATTTTAGCCCCACCCGAAGAATCTTTTACTGACCCCAAAACTGGGCAAACTTATCCCACACCACCAACAATTGTCACTCAAAAAGACCGCGCCGAACGCGACAATTTACCTTTGTGTATCGACTGGGGCAATTATTCCGCACGGTGGCTTGCGAGATTTAACCTGGGTCTGCATCAAATTCTCTTAAGTTTAATAAAGGGTGATGAAGTTACCGCCGACGATTCCACCTTACTCAAGATGACGGAGATCGCTATACATTGTGCTGCTCATGTCAAAGCAATTCTTGGGTTTACTATTCCCCTAGACTGTAAACCTATTTGGTTGCTGGCGACTTTAGTCGAGCAGCTGGGGCTAAAGCTGACCTTCCGTAAACAGGGTCAACGGGGTCAACAGGTGAAACTTTTCTCTTTATCTAAAGAGCAATTGGAATTTGCAATGCATGTAATTGCTCATCGTGAAACGAAGCGTAATCAAAAAGAAAACCGAACCTGTTATGCTCCCCAAACCCCTACAGTGTATAGTGTAAACCCTAATCAGCAGGCCGTATCCACACCCCCCCTTGATGCTATAGGGAACTCCCATTGGCAATGGGAGGATACTACCGAATTTGAGTCGCCTCCGACAGATCGCATTACGCTACTCCACTGTGTAGAAATACTTCGCTCTGGTATTTCTCGTGGAGTGGATGCAATTAAAGGCATTCTCAAGCGATGGCAGAGTCATTTGCGTTGGGAGACGGTGCTGGAACTTGAAGCGATCGCGGCAAATGAACTGCGTAAGCTTGAGTCGGCAGTACCAGAATTTTACACCTTGCTAAGTGAAGAAGTGTTGCCTATGGAGGGGGCTGGCTAAGGAAAAAATCTTTTTGGCATTTGAAAGCAGTTTTTCTGCTTAGTTTCCAATAGCAATTGATGCCACTGGTTCTTATTTGTGCTGCATTCTCACTGGTTCAAATCTTAGAATTTGTGTAAATGTCAAAGATCCATCAAGTTCAAAGCGCTACTATCATTGGGTCTAGCTTTGAGATAGCGATCGGTGATGGCTAAATTGGCATGACCCAAAGTTTCTTTCACCAGTACTGGATTAGTCCCGCGCTCAATAGCGTGAGAACCGTGGGCATGACGTAACCAGTGAGCAGAAACCAGTTCGCTTAATTCAGCTTCTTGTGCAATTGCTTTGACAATCGGGTGCAAGTTTTGACGGTCGAGATGTCCCCCTTTTTGACTTCGGAAAACTGCGTCTGTAGGTAAAGCTTGACCTTTGAACTCCATTAGTTCTGCCCACAGCTTCGGCTTAATGAGAATTGTGCGATTTTTGCTCCCCTTGGCTTTTCGCACGTAAACTTGACCACTCTCACCACGGGGTGTCAAATCTCCCCAAGTCAGATCACAGATTTCACTTGCCCGTAACCCTGCCTGATACAGGAGTTTGATAATTAACAAATTACGTAGGGCTGTGTACTGGCGCTTAGGAGTTTTAGCATCAGCTAAATGCTTAGAAGCTGCCCGTATCAACAATTTAATATCAGCTTCGTCTAAATAGCGTTCGTTGATTACATCTGGCAATTCACCCAGTTTTAGTGCCATACCTACATTAAAAGGGAGATATCCAATTTTATGAGCGAAACTAATCAAGCTTTTAGCACAAGCTATGTATATCCGCTTTGTGTTTTCTGCATTGCCCCTAAAGTCAGCGGCGTATTCTACCAAGTCTTCATAGGTCACTTTTTTGAGAGGTTTGTCCAAAAATTCCAGAAATCGCCTAATGTATCGTCGGTAAGAGATGATAGATGACTCTGCTTTTCCCTCCAACCACAGCGCAATCAACTTCGCCTCCGCCTGCGCTACTGGCAAGGAAGCAAGAGCCTTTCTATGGGCTGTTATGTGGACAAGAGAGAGCGTCATTTTTATTACTCCCTTAATAATCAGACACAAGGACAGTTTCGTCTGATTTTATAGTGTCTGATTTTTATTGTCCTTTAAAATGGGCGTTTCAACTCACCCTAAAGCGACTAAAAATTTCTCGATTTTTGCGTATAGTACACCTCTAATACTGAGGAGCGTGACAAACACAATACTGTTATGCAATTGTTCAGCAGGGTATTTATTTTGAAAAACCTAAAAATAGGTGAAAAAAATAAACTAAAAATGACTTTATAGTTAACAAATGATATAAGAGGTCAAAGAGCATCCTGCAAATGCAACATACAAAAACTACAAATGTAGTTTTTGGTTAAAAAAATGGACAAAAGTGCTTATTTTAAAGAACTTGTACAAAATTCTCCCCTACTTATGTTGCTTAAGTACCAATCGTAATAGGGGGTTTATTTACACCGCAGTGTACTGCTTTTTAAGCGCTATCACGCCATAAAACTATAGAGTCATTTTTAGTTTATTTTTTGAGAGTGGTTTGATTGCTTTGTGTTTAAGACACTTTTTGTCTAGAACCGCAAACGGGAGCTAGAGAAGTAGTTTTTCAAGAATTGCCAAGGCACTTACCAGTAATGAAATGCCCCGCCGTCGCTTACCAGACACGGGGCGAAAGCACAGCTAGTAGTCTGCCAACCCAAAAATGTTAAGTGAGGACTGGGGAAAGGGTAAGGGATTTAAACCCTTTACCCATTTCCCCTTTCCCTTTACCCCGCTTTCGTGACGAAAGCGAACTACTAGCTACCAGATTTCTCACTCTTGATTGAGAGCAACAACTGCAAGACGGGTGAAATTGTTAAGTTGAACATTTCTAAATTGCAATCGTCGGGTGCAAAAAAGCGCTTTCCAACCGCTGCTGTAATCGCGTATATCGCAGTTGGCCGTCACTAGAACGCAAAGCCTTGGATATCGCTTTCTTGGAACCAACGACAATCGCTAACTGCTTGGCACAAGTTAATGCTGTGTACAACTGTTTACGAGACAACATCATATAAGGCTGCGTATAAATTGGCAGAATTACTACCGGATATTCTGAAACCTGGCTTTGATGAATGGTGATGCTCCAGGCGAGGGCAATTTGATTTAAGTCTGCTCTGGTCCTAACGACAGTATGCTTACCATACTGCACAGTAACTTCCATCTCTTCAGGATCAATGGCCTTGATAATTCCGAAGTCGCCATTAAAAATTTCGTGATTATAATCATTAGTCAGTTGAATGATCCGATCGCCTTCTCGTAATAAATTCCCGCCCCTGGTAATCTCTACTTTGTCTGGACTGGGCGGATTAATCAACTGCTGCAATACGGTATTGAGGTTACGAGTCCCAAGCAAACCGCGCGAGGTGGGGCAAAGCACTTGCACATCAGTAGCTCGATTGTAACCCAGGCGGGGAATCAAGTCTGTAATGATTTCGGATATTGCTTTAAGACCATGTTTGGGGTGATGACCGCCGCCGTGCCATAGACACTCAGACACGGGATTATCGGAAATCGGTTCAATTGTGGGAAACTGGCTTCGGTTAATTTGGTGAGCAACGGTGATAATTGCGCTCTGTTGGGCTTGCCTAAATACCTTGGTCAACCGCACCACCGGAACGTGACCAGAATTAATCAAGTCAGCAAGGACTTGACCAGGACCGACAGAGGGTAACTGGTCAATGTCACCCACTAGCAGTAGTTGGGAACCGTATTGTATCGCCTTTACCAAAGAAGATGCCAGAAACAAATCAAGCATACTAGCTTCTAGCGCGACAATTGCGGTATGGGGTAAAGGGTTTTGATTATCGCGTAAGAAGCCCATTGTCTTTGGGTCAAATTCCAACAAGCAGTGTATGGTCTTGACTTCGAGTTGTGTGATTTCACTCAGGCGTTGAGCAGCGCGTCCAGTTGGCGCAGCTAAGGCGATAGATTTGCCCATTGCTTTCCACAGAGAGACTATGGTCTGGGTGGTGAAAGTTTTACCGCAACCGGGGCCACCAGTAAGAATCATTACCCTTGAATATGCAGCCATTTCTACCGCTAGCCGTTGCTGTGGTGAAAGTTTGATTTTATGACTCTTGGTGAAGCGCTCAATCCAGGCGCGAACACGAGGCATATCTTGTGCAACTGGTTGGCAAAATCTAGATTGTATTAATTGAGCAAGGTTCTGTTCGGTGTGAAAGTAGGTTGGTAGATAACATAGTAGCGTTTGGTCTGAGCTTTTCTCGCGGATTAAGTCATCCTTGAGTGCCATGTCTTTGATAATATCAGCGATGGCATCTTCTTCAGGTGTGTGATCTGCTGTAGTCAGCAGTTTGATAACATTCTCAATGAGTTTTGGCTGGGGTAAATAACAATGCCCATCGGCAGCAGCTTCGTTCAAAACATGAATTAAACCAGCACGGTAACGGAACTGACTATCAGGCGCAAC
>NZ_JBIQNW010000085.1:0-20467 GCF_047228265.1 Nostoc sp. UIC 10607
GGCAGGTTTTGGTTCATATTTGTGATATTCCCCCTCAAGTGTTCCCTTTGTCAATACTCTGCCACCTGAATCCTTACAATAATATGATGATTGTGAACTTTTTGAATTAGGATAAAATTAGATTAATAGCAAAAATAAATACCCAGTAAATCTTTAGGAATAAATTAATATTTAGTATTATTTCTGAGTCATATTTTTTGCTAAAAAACAGCAATAATTGATACAAGTTAAATTTTACAAAAACTGATATTCATTACAACTTAAACAAAAAATAATGGGGACAATGGGTGCAGAAGAAAAACCTGTTAATTTGCGCTCGGAGACGAATAATGGTAGCGATCGCAGAGAACGTTCAGCATCGGTTAACTATACAAACTGTAGAAATTGCCCCTAACACAACAGCGATTCGCTCTCTTGATTGGGATCGCGATCGCTTCGATATCGAATTCGGACTGCAAAACGGCACAACCTACAATTCATATCTAATTAGGGGTGAACAAACAGTTCTGATTGATACTTCTCACCAGAAGTTTCGCGATCTGTATTTAGAGACTCTAAAAGGTCTTGTCAACCCCAAAACAATTGATTACATAATTGTTAGTCACACAGAGCCAGACCATAGCGGCTTGGTAGAAGATGTTCTTCAGTTAGCTCCTAGAGCAACCGTCTTAGCCTCAAAAGTTGCGCTTCAGTTTTTGGAAGGCTTAGTACACGATCCATTTTCTAAGCGGGTTGTCAAAACTGGCGATCGCATAGATATCGGCAAAGGACACGAAATGGAATTCGTGAGTGCGCCTAACCTGCACTGGCCGGATACAATCTTTAGCTTTGACCGCAAAACCCAAATTCTCTACACCTGTGATGCTTTTGGGATGCACTTCTGTGACGATCGCACCTTCGACGAAGATTTAGAAGCGATAGAAGCTGACTTTAGATTTTACTACGACTGCTTGATGGGCCCTAACGCTCGTTCGCTGCTGAATGCGATGAAGCGGATGGGTGATCTTGGGAAGATTAATATTATCGCTAACGGCCATGGCCCATTATTATACCATCATCTAGATGTTTTAACCGGGTGCTACGAAAATTGGAGCCAAAAACAAGCTAAAGCAGAAACAACTGTTGGCTTGTTTTTTGTCTCAGATTATGGGTATGGTGAGCGCCTTGGTCACGCAATTGCCGAAGGTATCCTGAAAACTGGCATTGGGGTAGAAGTACTGGATCTAAGTACTGCTGAGAGCCAAGAAATTCAAGAACTAGCCGGGAGAGCAGCTGGCATCATTATCGGTATGCCTCCAACTACTTCTGCCGCCGCCCAAGCTAGTATCAGTTCAGTGCTAGCTGTCGCCAAGAACAAGCAACTGATTGGGCTGTTTGAATGTTACGGTGGGGATGATGAACCCATTGATACACTCCGCAGACAATTCCTCAACTCTGGCATCAAAGAAGCCTTCCCAGCTATTCGGATTAAAGAGGCTCCCACTGCATCGACATTCCAGTTGTGTGAAAAAGCGGGTAAAGACATTGGACAATTGCTGGTGCGCGATCGCAACATCAAGCAAATCAAGTCCCTCGATGTCAACATGGAAAAGGCATTGGGTCGGATTAGTAGTGGACTGTATATAGTCACTACTAAAAAAGATAATGCCTCAAGCGCAATGCTGGCATCCTGGGTAACGCAAGCCAGTTTGCAACCCTTAGGATTAACAATTGCCGTTGCGAAAGACCGCGCTATTGATTCCTTAATGCAAGTAGGCGATCGTTTCGTCCTCAACGTTTTGGAAGAAGGCAATTATCAAGAATTGAAAAAGCACTTTCTCAAGCGCTTGCATCCTGGTGCTGACCGCTTTGCTGGGGTGAAAACTCAAACCGCGAAAAACGGTTCCCCAATTCTAACTGATGCTCTGGCATACATGGAATGTGAAATACAGAGCAGCATGGAATGCAGCGACCACTGGATTTTATACTGCACCATCCAAGAAGGTCGTGTCTCCAAAAACGATGGACTGACAGCCGTTCGCCATCGCAAAGTAGGTAATTACTACTAAGAAAGAGGCAAGAGGTAATAGGAAGCAGGGGACAGAAAAGAAAACTATCCCCTGTTTCCTATGATCTATACCCCATAACCTATTCCCTGTTCTCAAACTTTACCCAACAGCTATGACCAATTCCAAGCCACGCGACGTACAAGTTCTACCAATTGCTACAAATACTAAGGCGATCAGAGCACGTAGTTGGTCACGTCTGCGGTTTGAAATTGAATACGCACTTGAAAGAGGTACTACCTCCAATTGCTATTTAATTGAAGCTGATAAAACCGCACTTATTGATCCACCGCCAGAAAGCTTTACCGAAATTTATTTAGAGGCATTGCGGCAGACTTTAGATTTGCAACATTTGGATTATATAATCCTGGGCCATTTTAATCCCAACCGAGTTGCAACCATCAAAGCAATTTTAGAACTGGCACCACAGGTAACTTTTGTCTGTTCTCTTCCCGGTGCGAACAATTTGCGTGCTGCTTTCCTAGAGCAAGATTTGAAAGTCTTGGTGATGCGGGGGAAAGAAACTCTGGATTTAGGGAAAGGTCATGTTTTAAAATTCTTCCCCACTCCCAGCCCACGTTGGCCGGAAGGACTTTGTACCTACGATCAGCAAACCCAAATTCTTTACACAGATAAGTTATTTGCAACTCATCTCTGTGGTGATGAAGTGTTTGATGATAACTGGGAAGCGCTCAAAGAAGACCAGCGTTACTACTTTAACTGCCTGATGGCTCCCCAAACTCCTCATGTGCAGGCAGCTTTGGAGAAAATATCAGATTTGCAGGTGAGAATGTATGCTGTGGGTCACGGGCCCTTGGTACGCACCAGCTTAATTGAACTTACCAAAGCTTATGCCGAGTGGAGCCGTTCTCACAACGATCGCGAGATTTCCGTTGCTCTACTTTACGCTTCAGCTTACGGCAATACGGCGACTTTAGCACAAGCGATCGCTCTGGGATTAACTAAAGGTGGAGTTGCAGTCAAATCAATTAACTGCGAATTTGCTACCCCTGATGAAATTCGCATCAACCTCGCACAGTCAGAGGGTTTTATCATTGGTTCTCCTACCATTGGTGGTCATGCGCCAACTCCCATTCATACTGCTTTAGGGATTGTGCTATCAAGCGGTGACAACAGCAAACTCGCTGGGGTTTTTGGTTCCTACGGCTGGAGTGGCGAAGCATTTGACTTAATTGAAGGTAAACTCCGGGATGCTGGATATCGCTTTGGCTTTGACACCCTGAAGGTCAAGTTTAAACCTGATGATGTCACTCTCAAGTTCTGTGAAGAACTAGGTACAGACTTTGCCCAAGCACTGAAAAAAGCTAAAAAGGTACGTGTACCACAACAAGCTGCGACTCCAGTGGAACAGGCTGTTGGCCGGATCGTTGGTTCTGTCTGCGTAGTGACAGCTAAACAAGGAGAAGTGTCTACCGCAATGTTAGGGGCTTGGGTTTCTCAAGCCACCTTTAACCCACCCGGAATAACTGTTGCGATCGCCAAAGACCGAGCGATCGAATCCTTGATGTATCCAGGCGGTAAGTTTGCCTTAAATATCTTACCTGAAGGCAATCACCAAGATTACATGAAGCATTTCCGTAAATCTTTCGCGCCTGGGGAAGACCGATTTGCCAACTTTAGTACAGCAGTTGCGGATAACGGCTGTACCGTCCTTACCGATGCACTAGCATATTTGGAATGCTCAGTCAATCAACGTCTGGAATGTGGCGACCATTGGGTTGTGTATGCAACTGTGGACGAAGGTAAATTACTCAAGCCTGATGCTGTTACTGCCATCAACCATCGTAAAACTGGTACTCATTACTAACTCTTTGTAGGTACTCTCTAACTTAAGAGATGAGCCTGTAGTCCAACTCTAGCAGCATTTTTGCTACTTAGCTATGTCTGCTAGAGATACAATCAACCGCCCCAGATGTCTGTACATCTGAATAAATCCACCTACACATGAGAGTGAGAGGTGGATTCATTTTTTTTCTATAAACAAGGTTTTGAGGTAAGAGTGCGTTCTGCTGGTCAGGGATCTCTGCTAGAAACCATGAGGGAAAATCCTGTATTTAATGCGTTTAGAAATAACAGCAACGGCAGAACTGACGTATCTACATGATAAATTCATACTTTTTTTAGAATAAATTTACACTTATTTAGTGAAGAATTTAGGCAGTGCAAAATATGATTAAGCGGAGGTTATGAAACTTTTAAAATCTGATCTTATCAGTAAATATAATTTTTCATGACTAAGCGAGAAAATTTATTACATTTAGCCAGTGAAAATAAGGAGATATTATTGATTAGGCAAATAGACGCGCAAAGTTTCGAGCTTAAGCCGCTTGGGAAGTACTTGATTGAAGCTGAACTAATTACTCCAGATGAATTAGATACAGCACTCAAGACACAAAAGTTGAGTGGTGAGCAATTGGGAAAAATTTTGGCAATGCATGGTTTTGTTAAGCAGCAAACCATTGAGTACTTTATGTCAAACGTTGTATTGCCAGAGCGATGCAAAATCCTGAAAAACCAGTATTATTCAGATAATGGTAAGAGAAATTACCTATCTGTAGTTGAGTCAACGAGTTCTACAAAACCAGAAGATGCGATCGCGGCGTTGCAATCATCACATAAATTAAAAGTATATCTTTCTGCCAACAAAACACTCAAATTCCTTCTTGGTGTGGTATTTTGCTTTGCTCTCGTCAGTCTTTTTGCTAATTACAATGTCTACTATCTACCTGACTTTCCTGGGAGGGATACTTTTAGACTTCTATTCGACCTCAACAGCGAGGAAAATATTCCTACAATTTACTCTGGAGGAGCTTTACTATTTTGTTCTATTTTACTGGAGATCATCTTCCAAGCTCAAAAGTTAGCTAAAAAGAAAGATTTCTGGTCATGGAGAGGATTGTCAATAGTCTTTGCTGGTTTGTCGTTAGACGAATTGATCGGTTTTCATGAAAGACTAACTGCACCATTGCAAAGTACATTCAATACCAGTGGTTTTCTTTACTACGCTTGGGTGATCGTGGGTGCTATCTTCGTACTCGGATTTTTGCTAGTGTTTAGTAAATTTGTTGCTACTCTTCCTAGCAAGACACGACGCTTATTTTTTATTGCTGGAATAATCTACGTAGCAGGTGCAATTGCTACTGAATTGGTAGGCGGATACTACGAATATTACTACACTCAAAGTAGCATGGTTTATGCCTTCATAACGACTATAGAAGAGGTACTAGAGATGGTAGGCATAATTATCTTTATTTATGCGCTATTGTCATACATAAATTGCAATATGAAAAATATAGATATAGGAGTCCACATTAATAATTGTAGGAAGCAAAACCAGCGGACTTAGCTCAAAACATAGCCCAATACAATCTTTTAACCTTTTGTACTTAAAAAGAGAAACTTTTTGATAACTAGCAACTTGGGTTATTAGAAAAATTATCTTTTTGATTATTGGATGGGCATCTTGCCCGTCCCAGTTTTTTGTCGAGATGAAAAGTACACTCAAGAAAATTTTACTTATCTATTAAATTATCAATCTTGAGAAAGACGGTCAAGATTTAATGGTCTTAGATTATACACAATATATTTTTGTATTACAAAACCGTTTATTGTTTTAAAGGCACTCCGACAATACTCTGGTAAATTTCTGAAATGAAGAACTACTGGCTACGATCGCTAAGTTCATAACAGTAAGAGCATCAAGTCAAAGGTTGTTTCTGCCGTGCAACGAAATTTTCATTGCCTCAACGCCACACTACCCGATTTACTAACAGGCTACCGAGTTAAGATTCTGGATAGCAATGCGATCGCTTCCAAACATCTTTGCAACAGATGCATCGGCTTTAGGGGCGTACAGATGATGTACGCTTCTACGAACGTATCTGTAGCAGGAATATAGTGAAATGGTATGACTTTTCACAGGATGGGGAATCAGAAAAATGGTGTGTGCGATTTCAGTATTAAAGCGGAAACAACATAAATTCACTTGGTGAAATTCCGCAATTGCCACCAAGACAATTGCAAAAACGCAGTGTAGTCTTTAACTAGAAAAACAGTATCAGGCAGTTGCTAGACAAAATGCCAACTATGGCCACTAAACTTTTATAATATTTCGTTGTTCTTATGACTCCAAAACACACCAAGATTAATTTTCCCCTTTGGCAGTATCTGAACCAGCCCTTATTTAGTCACGATACTAAATTAGTATTGAATCCTCAACGCTTTGCATTGATCTGGCGTCTTCGACTTCTAGAACGCTGCTGGACTAAAGAATGTGATGCCAAAGGGCCTCAACAGCATTAGATACCTTCAAAGCCGTCAAACTAAGCCTCGTCTACAGAACGAGGCTTTTTGCCGTCAAGTAAAGCACTAACAGTCATGTCTCCCATGACATTAATCGCAGTGCGGCAGCGATCCAGAAACCAGTCCACAGTAACTAGCAAAGCTATGTACTGGGTAGGTAAGCCTACAGAAGTGAACACCAGTGTCATCGTTACCAGTCCAGCATTGGGAATATTTGCCGCACCTACAGATGCAAAAATCGAGGTCAGGATGACAATTAACTGCTGTCCCAGACTCAGATGTTGCCCAATCAGTTGAGAAATATACAACGCAGACATTGCTTCATAAAGGGCAGTGCCATCATTATTGAAATTTGCCCCTACTAATGCCCCCAAGGCAGCAGAAGATTCCCTTAAACCGACTTTTGTTTGCAAAACCTCAAAGGTTATGGGCATTGCCGCCGCAGAGGAAGAAGTTGAGAAAGCTGTCAAAAAAGCATCAGAACCGCCAGCTAGGAATTTTAGCGGGTGTACCCAAGAACCAAATTTTACTCTGGTGAGGTAGTAGCACGCCTGCAATACCAGCGCTAACAGCACCGCCACGATAAATGCACCCAAAGATTTAAACGGTGCGAATCCTTGCATAGCAACTGTTTTAGCAACAATCCCAAAGACTGCGAAAGGCACTAAGGCAATTACCCAGTTGAGAACGCGGACTACCGCTTCAAACAAAATCCCGATGACATCCTCTATCGGCTGGTATCCTATTTTCCCTTGGGCAATTTGTTCAGATTTTAATCCCCGCAGGACGATACCAAAACTTAGGGCAATAACAATCAGTTGGATGACATTATTATCAACTAATGGCTTGAGTACAGCTTCCGGTACAGCATCTTTGAGTATTCCCCAAGGGTCAAGACTCTGAGGAGTTATTTCTGTAGTTGTTGAGGTGGTTACATTACCCCAAGTCCCCGGACGCAGAACATTCGCTACGAAAAGTCCCACTAATATAGCTACGGTAGTGTTAGTTAAAAGTAGCACTGCTAATCGCCGTCCAGCTGTACCAGGGATATTCGTAGTCATTAAGGTGTGCAGCACTGCTACCAGAATCAGCGGTGTAGCCAAGGCGCGGAGAGCCTTGAGCACCAACTCAGCCGGAATTGCTAAATTGTTGATTAAGGTGGCATTGCTGGGATTGGGATTCCCCGCACCAAGAGCAATTCCAACGCTGACTGCGGCTACTAGGGCGATGAGAATTTGCAATGTGAGAGGGATACGCTGCCACCAAGGGCGAGCTTTGGTTTGAGGCGAAGTAGTACTCTCTGTTTGACTCATTAGTTAGATGCTGATTAACTGCTGTAACTATTAAAACAACACTGATGACAGTGATAATTTCGGAAAAAGAACAGCTTTAATTTTGGGTAAAAACTGCTAATGTAATATTCCGTTGCTTTGCAAAATCTGGCTTGAAAGGGCATACCACAAGGTAGGCCCCTAGAGATATCTTGGCTTGTGGTTGGAGATGCTTATGTCCTTTGTTCCTTTACATATTCACAGTGACTACAGTCTACTTGATGGAGCAAGTCAGCTACCAGAGTTGGTGAATCAAGCGATCGCACTGGGGATGAAAGCGATCGCTCTTACCGATCATGGTGTCATGTATGGAGCCGTTGAACTGATCAAAATCTGCCGTAGTCTAAATATTAAGCCGATTATTGGCAATGAAATGTATGTAATTAACGGCGATATTGAGAAACAAGAACGCCGCCCTAAATATCATCAAGTTGTTTTAGCTAAAAATACCAAAGGTTACAAAAATTTAGTCAAATTAACCACAATTTCTCACCTCAAAGGTGTTCAAGGCAAAGGAATTTTTTCTCGTCCTTGTATTAATAAAGATTTACTCAAAGAATATCATGAAGGCTTGATTGTCACCAGTGCTTGCTTAGGTGGAGAAGTTCCCCAAGCTATTCTCAGTAATAGACCAGATGCAGCCCGGAAAGTTGCTCAGTGGTATAAAGATGTATTTGGTGATGATTATTATCTAGAAATTCAAGACCACGGCTCCCAAGAAGACAGAATTGTTAATGTTGAAATAGTTAAAATTGCTAGAGAGCTAGACATTAAAATTATTGCCACTAATGATTCTCATTTTATTTCTTGTTTTGATGTTGAAGCCCACGACGCTTTGCTATGTATTCAAACTGGCAAGCTAATTATTGAAGATAAACGGATGCGTTATAGCGGCACAGAGTATCTCAAATCTGGTGAGGAGATGCAGCAGCTATTTCGTGACCATTTGCCGGATGATGTAATTGCCGAAGCGATCGCCACTACTGAAGAAGTGGCCGATAAAGTCGAGCCTTACCATATTATGGGTGAGCCTCAGATTCCTACTCCCCCTATTCCCTCTGGTCATACTGCTGACACTTACGCCGAAGATGTTGCATGGAATGGACTTTTAGAACGATTAAATCGCAAATCTCGCCAGGAAGTTGATTCCGTCTATAAAGAAAGATTGGAATACGAACTGAAAATGATTCAGCAGATGGGTTTTTCCAAATACTTTTTAGTTGTATGGGACTACATCAAATTTGCTAGGGATAATAATATTCCTGTGGGGCCAGGTAGGGGTTCAGCGGCTGGTTCATTAGTTGCCTATGCAATGCGAATTACCAACATTGATCCTGTACATCATGGGTTACTATTCGAGCGCTTTTTGAACCCAGAACGGAAATCTATGCCTGATATTGATACGGATTTCTGTATTGAACAACGGGATAAAGTTATTGAATATGTCACTGAGAAATATGGTGCGGATAGAGTTGCCCAAATTATTACTTTTAACCGTCTAACTTCTAAAGCAGTTTTGAAAGATGTCGCTAGAGTATTGAATATTCCCTATGGGGAAGCTGACAAAATGGCGAAATTAATTCCTGTGGTGCGGGGGAAACCCACGAAACTCAAGGTGATGGTTTCCGATAAAACTCCAGAACCAGAGTTTAAAGAGAAATATGATAAAGAACCCCATGTTCGCCATTGGCTTGATATGGCGATGCGAATTGAAGGAACTAACAAAACTTTTGGTGTTCATGCCGCAGGTGTGGTAATTTCTGCCGATCCACTTGATGAGATTGTGCCGTTACAAAAAAATAATGACGGTTCCGTGATTACCCAGTACTTCATGGAAGACCTGGAATCAATGGGTTTATTGAAAATGGACTTTCTGGGTTTACGGAACCTAACGTTGATTCAAAAGACCGTTGATTTGATTCAAGAAACGAGAGGATATCGGGTTGATCCTGATGAAATTCCCCGCCAAGAAAGAAAAGCCCAGAAGATATTAGCTAAAGGTGAACATAGCAGTTTACCAAAAGATGTCCAAAAAACTTATGAGTTATTAGAAGCCGGTGAGTTAGAAGGGATATTTCAATTAGAATCTTCTGGGATGCGTCAGATTGTACGAGATTTGAAGCCTTCTAATATAGAAGATATTTCTTCGATTTTGGCACTTTATCGACCGGGGCCATTAGATGCGGGACTGATACCTAAATTTATTAACCGCAAACATGGGCGAGAAAAGATTGATTATCAACACCAAACTCTGGAACCAATATTAGACGAAACCTATGGAATTATGGTCTATCAAGAGCAAATCATGAAAATTGCTCAGGATATGGCTGGATATTCTTTAGGACAAGCTGACTTGCTGCGTCGGGCGATGGGTAAAAAGAAAGTTTCGGAGATGCAAAAGCAGCGAGAAAAATTCGTAGATGGTGCAGCTAAAAATGGTGTTCAGAAAAAAGTTGCAGATGAATTATTTGAGCAAATGTTAAAGTTTGCTGAATATTGTTTAAGCTATGACACGGAAATATTGACAGTAGAATATGGATTACTGCCGATTGGCGAAATTGTAGAAAAAGCCATTGAATGTACTGTATACAGCGTTGATAATAATGGAAATATTTACACGCAGCCTATAGCACAGTGGCATGATCGTGGACAACAAGAGGTGTTTGAATATTGTTTGGAAGATGGTTCATTGATTCGGGCAACAAAAGACCATAAATTTATGACTGTTGATGGTCAAATGTTGCCAATTGATGAAATATTTGAACGGCAATTGGATTTGATGCGGGTAGATGGTTTGCCGCATTGAGAAAAGATGCAGTGAGAGTTGAACATTCTCCGCTTGCTATACGAATGAGAGCTAGAAGACTTTTATAAGTTGATAGTAACGTTAAATTGCCATGTATAGACCAACCGCTTTTCAAGAAGATAATGTTGATAAATTGATCGCCTTTATGAGAGCCAATAGTTTCGCTACGTTGGTATCGATTATAGATGGTGTACCTTATGCTTCACACGTTCCTCTTGTCATTGCAATGCAAGGGGATGCTGTTAAATTAATTGGTCATCTGGCAAAACAAAATCCTCAATCACAAGTTCTTGGTAATGAGTTACTTGCTATTTTTACCGGAGCACACGCTTACATTTCCCCTACTTTATATGAAAGGTATGAAAGTGTACCGACGTGGAACTATATTGCTGTTCACGCATATGGTATTCCCAAGGTCATCATGCTCAATGAATCCCCAGAATCAATGAACCAAATGATCAACGAGATGATAGACACCTACGAAGCTGATTACAAATCGCATTGGCACAGTTTATCTGACGGATTCCGTGAAGGTATGATGAATGGCATTGTGGGATTTGAAATAACTGTTACACGCTTAGAAGGTAAGTACAAACTTAGTCAAAACCGAAGCCAAGTTGAGCAGCACAATGTGTCAAGTACGCTACTACAAAGTTCAGATCCGGCTGCTCGTGCCGTCGGTGCCGAGATGAAACAAAACCTTGAAGCGGATGAATATTAGTAAAGGCGTTACGTAACAATTTGAGGCATTTGAGCGATCGCGTGGTTATGGAAGTAAAAAACTATCTCTAGATAGATGGCAAAAAGTTTATTAAAAAATAAAATCTGCCGTCGCCAACTAGCAACAATGGGCCTGTATATTATGCCCATAGACTAGAAGTATGAGGCTACACTTAGTGACATGATCAAAGGAGATCATGTTTTTATGTTGTTATATGAAGATATTGGTGCTAAATGCCGGTTCGAGCAGCCAAAAGAGTTGTCTGTACAAGATTGCAGATGAGGCTCTCCCCACCCAAGCACCCCAACCCCTTTGGGAAGGGAAAATCAACTGGACTCAAGAACGGGGTGTGGCAGAAATTGAGGTGAAAACTGACAAGGGTGCAACGCTGCAAGAATCAATCTCTGGTGATTCCCCACAGGCACACCTTACTTATATGCTCCATACGCTTAGTTATGGTACTACCAAAGTAATTGATCAGTTGTCAGAAATCGATGTAGTAGGACATCGGATAGTACATGGCGGACAAGATTATCGAGATACTGTGATAATTACGGAGGATATTAAAAAGGCGATCGCTCGTCTGTCTAACCTTGCTCCAGCACATAATCCAGCCGCTTTGTCAGGTATAGAAGGAATCGAAAAAACTTTAGGAGATGTCACCCAGGTAGCAGTATTTGATACCGGATTTCATGCCACCCTACCTGATGCAGCAGCAATCTATCCCGGCCCCTATGAGTGGGTAGAGGAAGGTATTCGCCGCTACGGGTTTCATGGTATCAGCCACCAATACTGTTCTCAACGTGCTGCCCAAATTCTCGGTCGAGATGTTGCATCTGGGCGATTAATTATCTGTCATTTGGGCAATGGTTGCTCTTTGGCAGCGATTAAAAACGGCCGCAGTATTGATACCACTATGGGATTCACGCCCCTAGAAGGTTTGATGATGGGTAGTCGTTCTGGTTCAGTTGATCCGGGAATTCTGATTTATCTATTACGGTACTGCAATTACTCTGTCGAAAGGTTGGATCATATTTTAAATAAAGCTTCTGGGTTAAAGGGAATTTCGGGTGTATCTAGCGATATGCGTGAGGTGAGAGAAGCGATCGCTCAAGGGAATTCCCGCGCTCAACTGGCATGGGATATCTACGTACATCGCTTGCGTTCTAGCATGGGTGCAATGCTTACCAGTTTGGGCGGATTAGATGGTTTGGTATTTACAGCAGGCGTGGGTGAACATTCCCCGGAAATTCGCCAAGCCGCCTGTGAAGCCTTTGGTTTTTTGGGATTAAAAATAGACTTTGAAAAAAATCAGCAGCAGCCTGTGGATGAGGATATTTCTACACCCGATTCAGCAGTGCGGGTATTAGTTATTCATACTCAAGAAGATTGGGCGATCGCTCAACAGTGTTGGCAACTTTTGAAACAGTAAAAATAGGATTTACGCACTTACCAGAAAAATTTACTTGTATACTCATAATGACAGGAACCGATGAATGATTAGTTTCCCAACTCGTGCCCCTATAAAGCTTAAAATGTACTCGGCAAGTTTTGGGGCAATCAGTGATGTAAACGCCAATAATAAGGCATTAACATCATTAAACCTACTAGTAGCAGCAACAACGATAGGGATGAGGCAAATCAGCGTCCATGTCAACCAATTTATAAATTTAGGGTTGATGGAAGTACGTCTTTTAAGTTGATTGACAAGTACATAGCGGGTAGTAGCAAATAGTATAGTGAAGCCTATCCACGCAAATATTAATATAATCACATTTGCTGGATACAGATTGTAGGCTACTAAAGCAGCAGTAAAGAGCGAAGCTAGCTCCCAAACTAGTAGATTTAGCTTAGTCCGAAAGCCGTTTAGTAGTTGTTCAGTCAGCCAATAATGAGCAGAGATAATTGTTGAGCAGTTGGGATTTTGCATAAAATCCCACTTGATTTTGTGGAATATATCACCATGCAGAAGGACAGTGCTTTGCAAAATAATGTCTTTATCTTCATAAGCAGTCGAACCTAATTCAGCCTGCTTATAGTAAGAATTAAAGGTGATTCCAGACTGTAAGCTTGTTTTGCACCGTGCGGTTTTACTCAAAAAGAATTTGATGAGATTGACTATGAAAATAATATAAAAAAAACTGCTAACTTTTTGCTCAGTAATTTCTTTTTTATCTCCAGACACAACATTATTGCTGAAACAAACGTAGTACCAAAGAGGAACAATCAGCTTGGGCGGAATGTAGAGAGAAACACCAGTTTTTTGTGCTTGCTGAATCTGTTCTACAACTGTCTCATTTAGATAAAAACTAAACTGTGATTGCTCAACCTTAAGTTCAAAGCGATCGCCCTGAGGAACTTGTAGAAACAGAGAGAGTGCAACATCGGTTTGGTTACCTATTTTTGTTATATCAGCGTTCATTATCGAGATAAATTTGCGATACTCTGTACCAAACTAATCAAAAAACTAAATGTTCCACGCCACTGTTTTTCCCCAGAAATCACTCCTTGATTATGTGTATTAATGATTAAGTTTTTAGCGTCTTCAGATAAACTAAACAAGTCTTTATTGTAACGTGTGATAATATCTCCATCTAACTGCATAACAGTTTGGGCATAAATTATATCAATGTTGGTACTTGTCACATTAGTACTATCAAGTGCAGCTTTCAGTTCATACATTTTACGTAGGGTACGAACAAATCTATCATTATCCAAAAGTTTTTGAATCTCTTTAAAAGTTTCAATCCAATCTTCTTGATTATTTTCATCTTTGTCATCAAGAACGGGAGTTGGAGCAGGTAGTATTGGTTTAGCTAGCTTTACGTTTTCTTGATCGGCTTCAACTAGGTTTGGTTGATATTTTTTTGCGTATTCAAGCCTCTGACGATATCGTTTTACTCTATCATCTTGAGGATTATAAAAACCTGATCCTTCCTCAAGAAGAAGGTAAAAATATTCTCTTTCAATTTGGTCAAATAGGCTTCTATAACGCTTACGTAGTTCTTCAGCTTGAGAACCTTCTTTTGGAATTCCTTTTGCCTTAAAGTAATCTGGGTCATGTATAGAATAAATTTCTTGATATGCCTCCCAAGCATTAAATTTTGAAGCATTAATCCTATTTACAACCATCGTATTCACTTCTAAGGCCGTAATGTCATCAACTAATGTTTGTACAGACGATACTAAATTGTTTAACAAGCCTCTAGCTTGATTTTCAATATCTTGGGGTTTAGGAGCATTTTGGTTTCGATTCTTAATACTATTTTGGTCTTTAATTTGAATATCATTAGACATATTACCGCCCTCTGATCATTGATTTCTAGCTAAATATTGGTGTAGCTTTATATTGATAGGTAAAAGCAAATAAACCTAAAGATTAGGCTAGTTTGCTGTCGGTGTTTTAGTTTAAATGGGTAATTAATAAAAAATACTTAAAGTTCGGACTTTTTGCGATATTTAACGATTTCCATAAAAAACCCATACAACTTCTCCACGCTTTCTATATTTTTTTGAATGATTTCCCGACTGTCTTTAACTTGAGTTAAATGAAATTCCCGAATTTCTTTATATGGGCCACTATCAGTAAATTGACTACCAATTTCATTTTGTATATCGCCATTAACAAGATTAATTCGGGTATATATCCGATTACCTGGTTTGGGAGATTCTATCTCATTTTTTGGCTGATCAGATGACTCTGCTACCCAAGTAGTGATTTTTAAATCAATGACTTCAACAATTACTGTTTTAATAGCATCAATAATTTCGTCAACATCTAGTCCTTTTTTATCAGCATTAAGATTAGTAACTATTGTTTTAAAATCATTATCTTTTGTCTGAAGAGATAAACCATTATTTTCCAAGTTGTTCGTAGCTACAGTATCTAGCATAAGATTAAATAGTTGAGAGTTCTAGTTGCGAACAAAATATTATTTTAAATCAAGTTGCAAATTTTACTACTTTTACTTAATAAAACTAAGTAATATCAGAGGAAATTAATAAGTTAAGAACTTGTTGTTCAAGAAAAATAAAACTGGATTTATAGGAGCTAATTTCATCTCAAAAAAGAAAAAAATTACTAGATGCTCCAAATAAGCAAGTGTAAATTATATTCTATTGTACTTAGAAGTCGAAAGTATAGTATAGCACTAAATATTTTGTGCGCAGTTTGCCGCTCTAGCTGTTTTCGGTTTCTCTTGAGAAAAGATAGGCTTATTCACTGTTGGTCTTTGCTAAAGGGTAGGCTAGCAGCTTGATGGATGTTCTTCTATGTAAGCTACTGTGACTATATAGCTGAGTAATTTTACAAGAAGTATATTATATACAATGAATTGCTTCTACCTGGGAAGACAAGGAAAATATGTTGTTGTCGCGTAAAGCCATTGCTACACCTTTTGTAATTTGTTTATGTATTTTAGGAGTTGGCTTGATTCAATTCCCCCAATTACAAAAACTGATAAAGAGCAAACAATCTGCCTCTTTAGAAAGTCTAGAAAAAGAAATAAAATCTGAAAAACTCCGTCTTAGCTTTCTCAAAAAAATTCCTAGTTTTGGTTATGATAACTTCATTGCAGATTTGGTATATCTCAATTTTTTACAATATTTCGGTGATGATGAAGTTCGGGATCAAACAGGTTACAGTTTAAGTCCAGAATATTTTGAAGTCATTCTAGAACGTGACCCGCGATTTTTAGCAGCATATCGCGGTCTTTCTGTTAGTACTTCATTATATGCCGCTATGCCAGAACGTGCGATCGCAATATCAGAGAAAGGCTTAAAATCTCTATCTCCCTCAGTTCCCGAAAAGTCTTATTACATTTGGCGTTATAAAGGAATTGATGAGTTATTATTTTTAGGCAATGCTGAAGCTGCCAAACAGTCTTTTGCAACGGCGGCAAACTGGGCTAGTAAATTTTCAGATGCAGAGAGTCAGCTTATAGCTAATACTTCCCAAAGAACTGCGGAATTTCTGAGTCGAAATCCTAGCAGTAGATATGCCCAAATTTCTACTTGGTCAATGGTTTTAAATAATCAATTTGATGAAAGAACTCGGAAACGAGCAATTAGGGAAATTGAAGCTTTGGGAGGAAAAATAATTACAACTCCTGAAGGTACTAATAAAATTGTATTTCCCCCAAAAGATTAAGCATTGGGCAAATGACAAATGATGTTTTTTGGTATAATGGTAAATTAATTCATTCCCAAACCCTAGAATTAAACATTAACGATCCGGGGTTACTTTATGGGGCAACTGTTTTTACAACATTGCGGGTTTATGAGAACTCGCTAGATAGTAATTTAACTAATTGGCAAGCACACTGCGATCGCTTACTCTTCTCAATACAATCTTTTGGTTGGCAGCAACCCGATTGGAAGCGTCTGCGTCAAGGTGCCCAAATTCTCCTCGCACACTTTCCCGTTCTCAGAATTACCCTTTTTCCCGATGGACGGGAGTGGATAACTGGCAGATTCTTACCACAAAATTTGACAGAGAAACAAAATAATGGTGTTATATGCGCCGTTGCTAGTTCGGAATTTTATCGCTCTCTCCCCTCTCATAAAACTGGAAACTATTTGAGTGCTTGGTTGGCAAGAACTAGTTTAGATGCCGAAGAGGCAATATTAGTTGATGCTCAAGGAAATTGGCTAGAAACCAGTACAGGCAACCTTTGGGGATGGTACGATCGCAGTTGGTGGACACCACCAAAAATAGCAGGAATTTTACCGGGAATTTTGCGATCGCAACTTGTAAACTGGTTACAAAACCACCAACAGCCAGTGCGGGAAGAACCTTGGACGGTGGAGCTATTCCAGAGATTTGAAGCGATCGCCTACACTAATAGTGTGGTAGAAATTATTCCCGTTCATACCGTTCATCAGCCTTCAGGGTCGCTACAATATAATCCCTACCATCAGAGTTTTCAGCTAATAAGGGAGCTTTTTTTAGCATGACAGTCACGCCAAATTTGTTATATCTTAAGATAAGTTAACATAATTCTTAATAATGACCTCTCCGAACAGAGACGCTACGCGATGGCGCGAAAAATACAGGAGGATAGACCTTAGTGAATAAAAGATGGAGAAATGCAGGGCTGTACGCGCTGCTGTTTATTGTCGTCATTGCGCTGGGAACAGCATTTTTTGACAAACAACCCCAAAGCAGAGAGACATGGCGATATAGTCGGTTTATTCAAGAAGTTCAACAAGGCAGAGTAGAAAAAGTCAGTTTGAGTGCAGACCGTTCTACAGCATTGGTTACACCCAAATATGACCCAGCTAAACGGATTGTTACCTTAGTCAACGATCCAGACCTGATCAATACTTTGACTTCTAAAGGCGTTGATATTTCTGTATTGCCCCAAACCGATGAAGGATTTTGGTTTAAGGCACTGAGCAGCTTATTTTTCCCTGTATTGCTTTTGGTTGGCTTATTCTTCTTGCTACGTCGCGCTCAAAGTGGCCCAGGTAGCCAAGCGATGAACTTTGGCAAATCCAAAGCCAGAGTCCAAATGGAACCACAAACTCAGGTAACATTTGGCGATGTCGCTGGTATTGACCAAGCCAAGTTGGAATTAAACGAAGTCGTAGACTTTCTGAAAAACGCCGATCGCTTTACCGCCGTTGGTGCAAAAATTCCTAAAGGTGTGCTGTTAGTTGGCCCTCCTGGTACAGGTAAAACCCTCCTAGCTCGTGCTGTAGCTGGTGAAGCAGGTGTCCCCTTCTTCTCAATCTCCGGTTCAGAATTTGTGGAAATGTTCGTAGGTGTGGGTGCATCCCGCGTCCGCGATTTATTTGAACAAGCTAAGACTAATGCTCCTTGTATCGTCTTCATCGATGAAATTGACGCTGTAGGTCGTCAACGGGGTGCAGGTTTAGGTGGTGGTAACGATGAGCGGGAACAAACCCTCAACCAGTTGCTAACCGAAATGGACGGCTTTGAAGGTAATACTGGCATCATCATCATTGCCGCTACCAACCGTCCTGATGTCCTAGATGCAGCATTATTGCGTCCTGGTCGCTTTGACCGTCAAGTTGTGGTAGACCGTCCCGACTATGCCGGACGTAGCGAAATTCTCAAGGTACATGCCCGTGGCAAAACCTTGGCAAAAGATGTGGACTTGGATAAAATTGCCCGTCGTACCCCTGGATTTACTGGCGCAGATTTATCCAACCTGTTGAATGAAGCCGCAATTCTGGCAGCACGCCGGAATTTGACTGAAATTTCGATGGATGAAATCAACGACGCAATTGATCGCGTATTAGCTGGTCCAGAGAAGAAAGACCGGGTAATGAGCGAAAAGCGCAAAACCTTGGTAGCATATCATGAAGCTGGTCACGCCTTAGTTGGTGCATTGATGCCAGACTACGATCCTGTGCAGAAGATTAGCATCATTCCTCGTGGTCGCGCAGGTGGTTTAACTTGGTTTACCCCCAGCGAAGACCGGATGGACACTGGTTTGTACAGCCGCGCTTATCTGGAAAATCAGATGGCTGTGGCTTTGGGTGGTCGGATTGCTGAAGAATTAATCTTTGGTGAAGAAGAAGTTACAACTGGTGCTTCTAATGACTTGCAGCAAGTAGCACGGGTTGCGCGTCAGATGATTACCCGATTTGGCATGAGCGATCGCTTAGGCCCAGTCGCCCTTGGTCGTCAGCAAGGTAACATGTTCCTTGGACGGGATATTATGTCAGAGCGTGATTTCTCTGAAGAAACCGCTGCCGCCATTGATGAAGAAGTCCGTAAACTTGTGGATGTAGCCTATACACGCGCTAAAGAAGTGTTGGTAGGCAACCGCCATATTTTAGATCAGATAGCTCAAATGCTGGTTGATAAAGAAACGGTAGACGCTGAAGAGTTGCAAGAAATTCTGTCGAACAACGATGTGACAACTGCTGCGTTTGCCTAATTTAATCAATAGTTAGGAAGTTAGGAGTTAAGAAGAATTCCTAACTCCTAATTGTGAATAAAAGCCCGGTCATGAAGACCGGGCTTTTAATATGGGGTTATATACCCCGCAGGTTTCGTTATAGAGTTTCAGTATAAATCGCTTGTCTGATAGAGACTACCACCTGAGCATAATCAATTCCGGAAAATTAGAAAAATTTTTCGTTGGTTACTATGAGGTGGGTTTGGGAATTGGCATAGAACGAAGAATATATCAGGGTATCACGCGAGAGTAGCTGTACATAACCGTTTAATAACGCCGGAAGAAGGTAGCCAAATATTGGCACAAAGGTTACGTGAACTCGGTGTAGTTCCTGATTCTCCCTCGTCAGTTAGGGTAAAAATCCTCCTGTTAACATCTTCCATAACTAGCAACTTGGATTATTTAGTGAAAATTAGAAATCAGGATAATTCTGAGATTTTACAGAATTAACCTGATTGTTTTGAATGCAAAAGTATCCATGCATTCTCTGTAGCACCCCTTATAGCGATCAAAAATGTTCTCCTATAGCTATAGCTTTCTGAATCTTGGCATAACTAACGTCAAAAGTGACTCGATACTTAACCAGTCGCCTATCTTAAACTCTGGATGTCGGTTTCAAAAATAGCCACGCCACAAAGAACGTAGCAGCTGTGAATAGTTGCGTTAAATCCAAAGCAGATAGATAGCCATCTGCAAATGAAGCAATACTGCGATCAGTAATGCCAAATACCCAGGATGACAGTCCAAACAGCCAAATCCCATTCTTGAGATTTCCGACGAATTCCTTAGAGTCTGATGGTTTTTGGTTTTTCATGATCTTCTGTCCCGTTGGTGAGAAATTTGATGATTGATGTGAAATACCTGCCATTAAGAATTTTTTCTGACTCCTGACGCTGAATTTACACTTTCTATTAATAATATTAATAAATATTTCACCTACTTGACTTCTCTACCAATAGGTACATCTCCTAATCCTGACATTACCCCTTTGGTTTTGCCACCTCCGATAGACGGCAATACGTTGAGTTCTCAGCTTTACAGGGTCAGGTTTGAATGCTGAGATTACAATATTTTTAAATAACTATATAAATATTTATTGATATTTTATATAAAACCCTCTATAGGATAGATGCGTTTTATAAAATGGCTCATATTTAAATTACATGGATATGTTGTATGTAGTAGCTCACAAATGCGCATTGGTGTCAACTTAAGCTAAAAGTCATTTAAAACCTCGTTTCCAGCAAGAGGCTATTGGTGACAACTTAAGACTCATGTAAGCTTGTCAACAGGTGCATCAAGGGAAAAAA
>NZ_JBIQNW010000086.1:0-19602 GCF_047228265.1 Nostoc sp. UIC 10607
ATCATTTTCAATAAGACTATTTTGAGTATTTTAACTGGTTGACAAAATGCACTTTATCTTAACCTCTCACGGATGGGCAGAGGCTTGATAAATTCTCTTTTGGAGCTTATACACGCTACGCTCTAGCTTGCGCCAGTTAATAGAGTGCCATTCCACCATCAGTTTTTGAGACTGTGTATTAGACATATTTACTCATTACTTGAGACTTTATCATCCAAATCACCGTAAGTCTGTTTGCATATTCTGGGCATTACCCCAGACTTTCGCTTCTGACTAAATCTTTCCTACTCGCTGCATACGGTTAGCACCTACTCAGGGATTCGACCACCTGAGAACAGGCGAGAGGTTATCTCGTTCCGAATGACCATACAGTGTACCTTTAGAGTGATGCTACTTCGCCGGGTTTATAGGAAGTGCTTGTTGGTCAACCAGCAACTTGCCAACTCCTTATCCTGTGCCTTTTGGCTCCAGCGCATTAAGCCTTATTTCGCTGGTTAATGATAACGACGATTCAATTGCATCTTCAAGCCGAGGCTTTTACTCATGGGTACTTTGCTCGATGTTTACCAACTTAGGCTGTTAGTAGTAGCACCTTTTCACCCCGCTTCAGGCTTTGATGGCTATTCGCAAACCTGGGGGTGATGCTTTCACCGTTGCACCTACGGGGTAGGATTTGAGGGTTCTAGGATAATAACTCTCACCTACATGGTCATTCAGTTGTCAAGGTTTTGTACCTTGCGGCTAATCCTCCAGACCCCTATGGGTCTTAGTTTCTAGCCAACGATTCGCACTGCTGATATCATTTTGACCACCACGGGCGAGGGGAATGATATGGTCAATGCTAAGGTTAGTTTCTTCAGTAGTTTTACCGCAACTTTGGCATTGGTATTGGTCACGTTGAAAAACATATTTTTTTACTTCCGGTGGGATACGAATGCGGGGAGTTTTGCTCATTTCTTTATTTGCTAAGAAATCCTTCCAAGCTGGGTACATCTACCCAACTTGCTTTTTGATGAGATTCATGGGATAAATCCATCAACAACTGAGAATAAATTCCTTCTCGCAGCGACGGTATAATTTCTTCATTGCGGTCAATTCCTTGTACCCATTGGTCTACTACGCGGATAAATGCTGAAATGCGCCCATCAGCATAATTTTTGGGAAAAATTAACCGATTCGGTATTTCTATTTCCGTTAGGGGTTTACCTGGCCGAGAACCCCAAACACGAAAACCATGTATATAATCTTTTTGATTTTCACTACCCACTATTAATGTACCGCGATCGCCATATACTTCTACCCAATGGGTTCTTGGTGCATGAACAACTGCACTGATAGAAAGTTGGCAAGGTGTACCATCTGCTAATTCCAGCGTTAATATACAGTTGTCATCTGTATCTACTGGCTTAGATTCTCCACTAATAGGGTCAACTCGTGTGGGAATAGCAGTACTCAAATGGGCGTTTAATCTACCGACTGGCCCGAATAACCAGTGAATATAATCGAATGCGTGGGAACCTAAAGATCCTAATGCACCGCCTCCTTTAGATTTGTCAGAATACCAATTCCAAGGGCGTGAAGTATCAGCACGAGAAGAACCTAACCAATCAATTTTAATTAAACGCAATTTACCCACATAATCTTCTGACAATAATTCAGCAAACAACTGCCATGCTGGTACAAAGCGAAATTCAAAGTCTACAGTCGCAATAACACCTTTTATTTTAGCTAACTGATAAAGTTCTTTAGCCTCAGATGCATTTAAGGTTATAGGTTTTTCTAGTAATAAATGTTTCCCAGCTTGTAGTACAGTTTTTGCCATTTCATAATGCAAAAATGGTGGCGTAGAGATGCTGACTGCTTGCACTTCTGGTAATGCCACAATATCTACAAGTGAATCGGAGGCATGGAGAATATTATGAGATTCTGCTATATCTTTGGCTTTGTTTATATCTCGATTATAAACAGCAACCACCTCAGTTCGAGGATGTGCTTGGAATCCAGGGATGTGGACTTTTTGACCAAATCCAGTGCCTGCGATCGCAATCCCAATCATATCATTATTTACTCCCATATTTGTATATTTTACTATTCACTTAATAATATCATTTTGTCTATCATATCTAATATATCTGAGTCTTTACTTGTATCAAACTTCCTAGCAAATAATTTTTCTGATTGCCTAATTTTTTCAAAATCCTGTTTCTCTAAAATTCTTGGATGATAGGCATTAGCATCACCCCAATCTATATATCTCATGTGATCGTTAACTACCTGATCTTTAAAAGGTGAATTTAAAATAAGTGTTTGAAAAAATAACTCATCTGCACAGAAAGTGGAATTAAAACGATTAAAAAACTTGGGTTTTTGCTTTCCAAAAATATTTATCCATTTTACACATTCTCCTGTTAAACACCAAAATTGAGAACCTCCATAAATAGCAAACCCTTTAGGAAGTTTGCGCTTTTTAGGTAAAAACAAAATAAACAATGAATATAATAAAGATGCAATAGGAGATTTAAATTCACGTTTTTCGGGAATACAAAAATATTGATCATTCCAACGGATGTGCCAATACTCTATTCTTCTTAAACCGCCGCCTTTCCATTTACTACAAGGTAGCGGGAAATGTTCTATAAATTCTTTCCCTTGATTGTTTTGTAGAAACATCTTGATATATGTATTTGATTTGATCAAATAGTCTTGCCCTGATAAATTTATAACATAATCAAAGTCAAGACCTGTTTCTACTATTGAATTTATACCTTCTAAAGTAGCTCTGACAATATCAAAACTTCCCCATCCTGAATTATATCTCTTGAGAAAAAATATATTTGGCAACTCCTGAAGTTGAGTAAGTATCTGATGATATATTCTGCTATCTGCTTTTTTATCTATATGTATAAAAAATGAAACATCATCTTTATTCAATTTAGAAATAAGATGCCCCAATTGTTCAGGATAATTATGTGCCAAAATTATATATGCTATTTTCATAAAAATTATCTTGAAATATAAATAAATTTGTTTCGTTTCCTTTATTTCATAGTATTTAATTTAAGCATCATTATGAAAACCTAAAAAAACAACCATATGCAAAGGCAACATTTAAGATTATACCCCCTAGCGTAAGCAATATGGGTGTAAATGGTTAATATTTTTTGAAAATTGTAGCTATTAAATTATAGAGCTTAAATAATTTTTTACCGTAAAACTCTAATTGTCAAAGGATAACGATAATACTCACCCTTGTAAGCTTTGATAGCAGCAAAAGTCACTACAAACGATTGTAGTACAAGTTTAAATAGAATTAATGACATAAGTACAATTAATAAGCTATCTAAAGTATTTTTTATCTCATTACTTGAACCATTGATAGTTACTGCTCGACCAAAGGTAGTTAAGACTATAACTAAAGATATGGCGATAATAACTAAGGTATATATTGTTAAAGAAAATTGAAAATTTATTGATTCTTTACCTTGTAAATCAATCCAGGGATATTGCGTTTTTTTAAATAGCCAAATTATCAGTGGAGCTAAAAGATTTAAAGGTAAATATAAAGGGATACCAATAAATACTAAAAAAAACACTAATATCCATCCTAATAAAGCCGATAAATGACACAAAGTAGCCCATATACGCATTTGCTGTTTAGGTTTTTCTCTCATGGTTTTTATTTGTAAGTGGATTTAGCAGATAATTCTCCATTGTAATTATCTATAAAAAAGCCAAATAAGAGCTTAAAACCTGAGTATTCCTCTGTCATAGTATTCGGGAAGAGGTTCTATTTCCCAAACTATACCTTTTTCTGGCAGCAGCGCAACTTCTAAACCTTTGAAGACTTTATCAACTTGAGCGATGGCGTAACCGCCCGCCGGAGGCGATGGTCTCCGACCGACCGGAGGTCATCGCAAGCTGAAAACCATCTGACAATTTATACTGAGTACCGGGAAAACAAGCAGTTGTCTTTTGCAATACCCAATAGCAAGGATCATATAGAACTTACGTACAAGATATCCGCTCTATGTCGTAAACTTAATAACACTAACGGATATTCAATATGCGAGTTCAAATAACTGTAGTTGCGATCGCAGTAATGTTAGTGGGCGGGAAAAATCCAGAGGCCCTTGCAGACTCGCAATCTTCTACTCAGGATGGGTTGAGTAGTATTGTGACACCGGAAGCTACGATCCATATAGAGGGAGAGTATGCCAAATATGGTAATTATATAGGAGCGACTTCAGGAGATAGCCAGACGCTTGTATTTTCCCAAAAAGTTGTCAAAGACATCCAGATTCGTTTTATTAATGACAAAGATGAGTTGCTCGATGACAAAGGTCAGCCGATCAAAGGGCGTACTCAGACAGATTTTATCATTGGTCTGCTAAGACTCAAACCTGGTCAGGTATTCCGTGAAGATTTACTTCAAGCAGACTTGCAACGATTGAGAAGATTAGAGTCATTTAATCAAGTAAATGTTGATCGAGAAGAAGATGCCTCTAGTGTTAATATCATTTATCAAATCAAAGAGCGTACCTTCCCTTCTTTAATCTTAGGAGGCGGAAATAATGATGATGTTGGACTATATGGTCGGGTGGGTTACAAAGATGCAAATATCAGCGGTCTTAACGATAAATTAGATACAACTGTGCAGTTCAGCAGTGAAGATGTCCAGTTTAATGGTCAATTCACTAGTCCTTATCGTCCTGGAGAACCAAACCGCTTAGGCTATAGCATTAGAGGTTTTCGTAGTCGAAATATATCGGGAACCTTCAACGAAGATATCAGATTGTCTAACGGCAACAAAGTGCGGGAGGGAAGGTTTGGTGGTTCTGTGGGACTCTTACAATCTTTCAATGATTGGGATACAACTGTGGCTCTCAACTATACCCGGATTAGCCTACGCGATCAAGAATATAACGTTGCACAGGTAGATAGATTAGGGAGTCCCCTATCTGTCAGCGGTACTGGTATTGATGACCTATTTACAGTATCATTTGCTGTATCCAGAGATCAACGCGATCGCCGAGATAATCCGACTCAAGGATCAATCCTCACCCTCAGCACAGAACAAGCGATTCCCATTGGACTGGGCAATATTTCCAGCAATCGCCTACAGGGAGACTATATTCAGTATTTACCAGTTAGCTGGATAGGTAATGGTAAACCGACCGACAATCCAGAAATGTTGGCGATTAATTTACAAATTGGCACCACAATTGGAGACTTTCCACCAGCGGATGCCTTTAATATTGGTGGACTAGATTCTGTCAGAGGTTATGGTTATGGTAAAGTTGCCAGTGGTCGCAGTTATGGTTTAGCTTCCGTGGAATATCGTTTTCCAATTTTCCAGTCAATCGGAGGAGTTCTCTTTACTGACTTCGCCTCAGATTTCGGGTCTAGCGAAACCGTGCTAGGAGAACCAGGAGTACTGCGAGACAAACCTGGAAGTGGCTTTGGTTACGGCTTAGGATTGCGAGTCAAGTCATCCTTTGGGCTGATTCGAGGTGACTTAGGAATTAGCGACCAAGGAGAAGTTAGATTTGAAGTTACTACAGGTCAGCGATTTTAACTTTTTCTAAATAAATACACTTCGCTTCAAACTTAGATTAATTGCTTCTGGAAGTAGATGCTTCCAAGATAAGAATGAAGCGATCGCCCATTTTGTGTACTATTGAGCAAGTTGCATCGGGTGTTGTCATTCTCAACCTAAACAATGCGCGGAAGGGTAGGTGTACAAATTTCACAGTGCTAAAAAAGTGCTTCGTAAGGATTCAGGTCTAATATCCAGGAAGTAGAGACGGACGAGACTGATAGTCAAGAGAACCAACCAGTAGAGCTTGTGCAAAAAAATCAATTACAGACCTACCTTGACGGCGGCAGGTTTGCACCACAGTCAACAAATTAGCAGTGTGTTGAAACCGCTCCATTGAACGGGAACCACCGCTAACCTTACGCTTTGTCACAGCCAAACGAAGCGATCGTTCAGCCTGATTGTTATCTGGAGGAACTTCAGGATAATCAAGAAAATACCACCATTGATTTGCTTTATCACGCAAAGAACGTAAAAGGTGGCCAGCTGTAGCTCCTGCTTTGTCAATCCACTGATTAAGTGAAGAGTGCAACTTAGATTTAAATTGATTGACCCAATCGTTGTAACTGAAGGAGTCAAGGCTCTCAAACCATTGAGCGTAATTCCTAAAGGCTTCATCAATTAAATTAACAAACGTTTCACCGATAGCTTGGTTGTGAAGACCTGGAAGAATAATTAGTTTTTTGAAGTGTCGGCGTAGATGAGCCAAACATTTCTGCTGGGCAAAAGCTGGATAACCATTGTAAACGCTAAAATCATCGCTGCTGAGTACCCCTGTAATATTCAGTCCCTAAAATGGCTGATAATTCGGCTCGTGAACGAGTGTCAGCAGCAGTAAACAGGCAGAAATCAGAATTGGCAACTACCCACAACCATTCTTTGATCCCTTTGACTGACCAAGGTGTTTCATCCACATGAACATTAGGTTGTGTCTGTTTTACCCAATTGCTCAATTCATTAATGCTTGGTTCAATCGCTTGTTGGATTCGTTCATTAGTTGCGACTAACGTTCCTAACCCAATTTCAATTTGCCCCAGTTCCCACAACATTTCTTGCTGTTTTTCATAAGGCATGTGTGCATAATTGTTTACCCATCCTAAAAACGCCTGTAATCTAACTCCTAAATCTTGTCCTGGAACGATATCTGGCGACCATGAGGCTGTTTGTACATTTCTACAACACTCACACACGCAGGTATGGCGTTGATATTCTACTATTTCAATGGGACGTTCTACCAATTGCGCTACAGCCTGTTTTTCTACTTTTACTGCTAGGGATGCAAATGCTTTGTTACCACAACAGATACAATCACTTGGACGTAAGATTTCATAACGGTCTACTCTGCCAAACCCCTTACGAGTCTTACCTTGATGTCCTGGCTGTCCACCTGGTTTCTTTTTCGGTTGATTTGATTCTTCTTGCAGGGGTACCTTTTTCTTTTCGCTCTTTTTGTGGATGTCTCCAGATGGTGGTTTCGACGAATTAGAACTGTCTAAATCTCTACTGACTTTTAAACGCTCTATTTCTTGCTGTAGTTCTAAAATGATTTTTTGTAAATCACGTATTACCTTGCTCTGCTCAATGATGATATCCACCAGTTCTTCTTTTGATAACTGGTTCAAGCTTTCTCGATCTAATTCTTGAGGCAGGTTTTGGTTCATATTTGCGATATTCTCCCTCAAGTGTCCCCTTTGTCAATACCCTGCCACCTGAATCCTTACCTCAATTCTACGATGGCGCTACCTCTAAAGCCTTAACTTTACAAAGCCATAAGTGTGGATATTGTGGACTTTCTTTTGCTGATGGTGAAAAAATCCATTTGCATCATGTTGACGGTAATCATCACAACTGGAAACCTAAAAATCTTCTAGCCGTGCATCGTTCTTGTCACAATTTTATTCACTCTTGCAAGGGCAAATCCCCCTAGATTTGTCGTAAGCTGGATGCACCGAAAGATGCACGTCCAGATTGAAATGGGAGGTGCGAGGGATAATACCCTCCATCGACCCAACCAAGTAGTTGCACTGCGATCGCGCGGACAGTGCAAATTGCAATTCATTAAAATCCCTATTAGGGATTGAAACACTTTGAAGTGTGGGAAAAGAAAAAGAAAGAAGTTGAATTGCAATTCATTAAAATCCCTATTAGGGATTGAAACGGCAAGTTCGGAATCATTATCAGGGTGACGCATCCAAAATTGCAATTCATTAAAATCCCTATTAGGGATTGAAACGATATCGATAGCTCTTTTGCTCAATAATCTTGTAAAATTGCAATTCATTAAAATCCCTATTAACGTAAGTTGCTAGTTAGTGCCACAGAATGGTATCAAATAGATACAAAAACTCCATTTTTTAGTACTTTTAGATACTAAATTTTATATATTTGTACTTAAAAATAAGCGTTTTTTGATAACTAGCAACTTGGGTTATTAGGGGTTGAAACTGACACTAATACCATTTCACTTTAATAATGATACAAATACACTGGTAAGGGCATGGCAATACCATGTCCCTACGATAAATCTATATGTATCAGGATTTTTGTGAATTGGTATAAGTCTTTGGCGGATTCTGCAAGCAAGGCTATTGCGGATTTTGCCCCTTGTCTGGCTAAAAGAAAAATAGCAAGAGAGTGTCAATTGCTCAGTTTTAGGAACGATTTTGAGGGAACAGATAGGCGATCGCAGCATAACCCGAAACACTAAGAAAACTAACCAAAAAAGCAGCCAGAAGAAAAGTAGACATAATATTACACTTTATGCATTTCCCATATCTCGGCATCCATCACAAAACCTAGATTTCGGATACTTTCAAATTAGCAATTGGGTATGACACAGCCGTGGCTACCTTGTGTCAATCCCTTGTATCTCAAGGGTTTTGACTTAACTTAAGCCAAAGGCAGAAAAAACCGAAACGTACTGCCAACTCCCAACTCGCTTTCTACTTGAATCTGACCGCCTTGTAGTTCAATTAAACGACGGGAAATAGTTAAGCCAACACCCGTGCCTCCCGAATGGCGATCGCGCGATTGGTCGGCTCGCCAGAAGCGTTCAAACACATGAGGCAAATTTTCTGGAGCGATACCAATGCCTGTATCTATAACCGCAATCCAGAGTTGAGATGCTTCAGTCCCAGCACGAACGGTAATTAAACCTTCATTAGTGTAACGCACTGCATTACCTAGCAAATTAACCAATACCTGTTCTGTGCGGTCAATATCTGCCAATACAGGAGGCAGCACAGATGGACATTGCAAGAGCAGAACTGGCCCATCTTCCAACAATTGGTCGGTGAATTTCTCCACTAATGACTCTAACAACGGACGCAGATTTACCTGTTGTATATTAATTGGTAGATAGCCAGCTTCTGCCTTAGACAGTTCTTGTAAATCGTTTACCAAGCGCTCTAACCGCCTAGTTTCTTTAGCTAAACGCCGATAGATTTCAGGAGACGCTTCAATTTCCCCATCAGCCAGTTCTTCCAAGTAACCGCGCACCACTGTTAACGGTGTTCGTAGTTCATGGGTCATATCTCCAATCACTTCTCGCCGCCGTGCTTCAACCCCTTCTAAACTGGCTGCCATCCGATTGAAACTAGCACTCAGTCCACTGAGTTCTGGAATGTCAGACACAGGTAATCGTGCATCCATCTGACCAGCAGCAAATTTTTGGGTGATTTGTTCCATCTCGGTCAACCGCTGCATAATCCGTCTGGACACCCAGTAACTCAATCCTCCGGCTGCGGTGGTGCCGGCTAAGACTGACCAAATAGTGCTTCGTTGCCAAGCAAGTTCAAATCCTGTAACCAATTCAGTACGGATATTGATTAAATCGAACCCCCGATTTTCTAATCGTTCCAAATGCAAGACAAACAAGCGGGGAGAAGAGATTTTGCTGATGCTCACCAGACTAGCTACCCCCACTATCATCACCACTAAGTGGGAGAAAAATAGGCGTGTTCTCAGCCCCATCTTCATAACATTTACGCTACCAGAGGATCTTCAAATTTATAGCCCACCCCAACAACAGTTTTAATAAAAGTAGGATTTGCCGCATCAGGTTCAATCTTTTTTCGCAATCTAGCTACATGAGTATCCACCACTCGTTCATCGCCAAAAAAGTTATCTCCCCAAAGTTTATCAATTAGTTGAGTGCGGTTCCAAACTCTACCAGGATTGCTGACAAAGGTGGTTAGTAAGTTAAATTCTAGGGTAGTTAAGTCCAAAATTTCCGGTTGTTGAGAATTCAACTGACGACTGGCAGTTCGCTGGTCTACATCGACAATGAAGTGTTGGGTACGATTGATTTGATGTTGTCCTCCTTGGCGGAGACTACGCCGCAATAGTGCCCTCACCCTAGCTACCAACTCTCTGGGGCTAAAGGGTTTAACCATATAATCATCAGCACCAGTAGACAAGCCAATAACGCGATCAATTTCTTCACCCCTAGCCGTCAGCATCAAAATGTAAGGATCTTTTGCACCTGGTTTCTGGCGAATTCTGGCACAAACTTCCAACCCATCCAAACCAGGAATCATTAAATCTAGAATAATTAAATCAGGTGGTTGCTCCTGAAACATCCGTAAAGCATTCATACCATCGCGGCTAATGCGACAAAAAAATCCTTCTTTTTCTAAAGAGAGTTTGATTAAATGAGCAATTTCTGGTTCATCTTCAACTATTAAAATATCCATTTCAATTAATAACAAGACTTGGACAAGGCTTGGGGCAAAATCCCCTTGTTAAAAATAGGCAAGCTTGCGCCATAATATTGGCTACTTTAAGCTCATCCCAACTCTAAAAGGGAATGGGATTTCACTTTGACTGATTACAGTTGACGGTTAACAGTCATCAGTCATCTATGGATGGGGATTCAAACCCCACCCAACCTGATAAATCTTCTACAGACTTGCAATAACTCAGTAGAGATTTCGATAGATTTGAAATAAAGTTTTAAAGATTTGAATTTGAGGGCGTGCGATAACTATAGCCAACATTAGAATCTTTTTGAATGTGTGCTTTAATACTATCGATATCAATGAAGCAGTCAGCAACATCAATCAAGCTTTCGCTAGTAGTAGTTTGTAGACTAACCACTTCCACTCGCACCCCCATTCTGCTGACAGCGTTCACAGCATAGGCTAGATCCCCATCTCCACTGACTAAAACCGCAGTGTCATAATAAGGAGCTAAAGTTATCATATCTACAGCAATTTCTACGTTTAGATTTGATTTTTTGAAATTCTCTGCTGGTTGCATGATATCTTTAGCTACTACACGATAGCCATTACGACGCATCCACAATAGAAAACCCTGTTGCTTTTCATTGCTGATATCAACCCCAGTATAGAAGAAAGCACGCAACAGTCTTGAACCGTTAGTTAAATGACAAAGCAATTTAACGTAGTCAATTTCGATGCCGAGTTGTAAAGCTGTATGAAATAGGCTTAAGCCATCAATAAAAATAGCAACTCGACCACGATTTAAGCTATTGAAAATCGAGCTATCAGTTGCAGTATCTTGCATCTTGTTATCTTTACCTTTGACAGCAGTATCGCTCAAATTTTGTCCTTGCCAATGTGGTTTAGCTTTGAGTACTTTAGGTTCTTTAAATTCATTTCTTTGTTTGCTAAGATTAGTTATAATCATTGATACCTCTGATTTTAAAGTGGAAATAGTTTTGGGTAAATTGTCTATACTATAGTCTGTGCTGATTTATAACCCTAGCAGGTAATGGTATTAAGCCAATACATACAGATAAACTTAACTGGTGCTCAACAGTATTAAAAGTAGACAGACCAAGGGTTTTTCACTCTTGTCAGGGTTTGTTTAAAGAGATATTGCGTCTGTCCACAGATATGTTAATCTTTACCCACCCAGACAGCAAGAGTTTGGAGAAAATAAATCCTTCTGTAAGGGTAGGGGCAAGAATCCACAAACATCATCTATCTATATTTTATTTTACCTCTGTATTTTAATAACCTTACAGCCAAGAAGTTGAAATTTGCCGCAGGCTAAGGACGTTCAAATATTGACAAAGTTAGAATCACCAATAATGTAATATGCGATGCCTGCGGCGGGCTACGCCAACGCCCCTCAAAAGGTAAGTTTAGTAAGGTATTTAGGTAATCTTTAATGCAGTTTTTTTAAAGTTTATCTTAATGAGGGAGTACTCAACAGTTAATAGTCAGAAAGCACTGACGAAAATATAAGATTCCCGACTTATTTCAAGAAGTCGGGAATATGAGTCTTAGCCTTTAGCTAACTTATTGTTGGATGTGTAGTAAACCTTACTACCAGTATCAGGGACAAAATGGCAGCTGATACATGAATTCCATACTGACTTCCAAATCGGTTCTTCCGATTTGTGGAAATACTCACCCATCACTGGTTTTATTGCCTCAGTTGCCTTCAGCAAATTGTAGTGAGGGATGTTAAGGAATATATGGTGAGCAACATGAGTACCAATATCGTGATGGATATGATTAACTAAACCATAATCACGGTCAATACTAGAAATTGCGCCTTTAAGGAAAGTCCAATCTTCTCCACGATACCAAGGAAGCTCTGGCTCAGTGTGGTGTAAGAATGTCACTAAATCTAGCCAAACTATGAACACAAGGTAGGGCACAGCGTAATATTTCAGTAACCACATCCAACCCCATTGGTAGGTGAGGAAACCTAGCAAACCTACCATGCCAATCAAAAGTACAGTACTAGTGATGACATCCCATTTTTCCGATGGTTTGAAAAGTGAACTACTGGGCAAAAAGTGGGAACCTTCCTTATTAGGAGAACGCTTAAACAAATACACAGGATAAGCCAAAAGAAAAACATAATATCTGCCGATCTTTTGGGCTAAAGGCATCTCCTTGTATTGTGATTCGGTCACAGGATACCAGCTTTCATCGTTATCGATATTGCCAGTATTTTTGTGATGAGTTCTGTGACTAATCCGCCAACCATGATAAGGAACAAGTATTGGTGTATGAGCAAGATGTCCAATCAAATCATTGAGCCATTTTTGCTTAGAAAAAGATTGGTGTCCGCAGTCGTGCCCGACTACAAACAAAGCCCAAAACATCGTTCCTTGCATTAGCCAGAAAATCGGGAAGAAAAGCCAAGAATCCAGGTAATTAGCTACTGCATAAAGCAGACCGATAATCAGGATGTCACGAAAGAAGTAAAAAAGTGATTTTGTTACATTAGGCTGAAAGCATTCAGCAGGAATTGCAGCTTTTAAATCCTGAAGAGTGAAAGGTAATTTAGTCGTATCCTCAGACGTTTCACAGTCAGGAGGATTATTGAAACTGATGGTATCTAATTGCACTGGATTCTTTTGTTTAGATATAAATCGGAACTTGATTTGAGACAAGATAATCTCATCTCTAGGATGCCCACGACACTAGCGATCGCTAACACACAAGAGGATAATTTCTGGCAATTTATCTAAAATTTTATTCAGTAAACAATTGCCAGATTCTATTAAAACACAGCATGATAAACGCTCTCGTTGGTTCAAGAGCGGGAGTGTAATCACAGTGCTATTTATTGCTCTGTGTAATGTTCGTTGAAAGTCTTATAGCCAACATCAGTTGTGTACAATTGACACTCGTCTGTAATCTGCTTCATTAAAGGCCAAGAAAACTGACACTCATCATGAAGATAAGGCTGCCAATTTTCTTTGATGCTGCTGTAAGCTAGCCGCAAATTATAAGAAGGAATCGCAGTGGAAATATGATGAGGGACATGAACATTGATATCGTGGCAGAGAATTTCTACCCAACGCGGATAATCGCAATGAATAGTGCCATTTAGCTGTGCTAGAGCTTCGTTCCACTTGTTCGCTGTCGCAAAAGGAACATCTGCGGCAGTGTGGTGAACAATAGTAAAAGTACTCATCCAAAAATGGTAAATCATCCAGGGCACTAGCCAAAACTTGACAAATCCCCAGATACCAGTTGTGGCGATGAGAATCGGGAAAGCGATCGCAGCAAACACAACTACTACAGCCACAGAAAGCTTGATACTTGATTGGTCTTTAGTTTTGAAGTTCCGCCAATCAAAATGCACAACAGCCCAATGTCCAATGGAACCTACCCACCAGAGGCGTTTACGCATAAACAGCTTAAAAGCAGACTGTCGGGTTGTATCCCAATTTTCAAACACTTCTGGTCTGATTGGATGCCAAGCATTGTCCTCATCCAGCTTGTTGGTATGAGTATGGTGATAATTATGCTTAATGCGCCAACTATGAAAGGGGTAAATCAACGGCATCATGAAGAAGTGTCCCACCAAATCATTTACCCAACGACGTTTGGCAAAAGACCTGTGACCACAATCATGGCCAATTACAAAAAAACCTGTTAAAGCAGTGCCCGTAAAAATCCAAGCTAGAGGCAAAAGAAACCAAGGAGTGATGATCAGGCTGTAATAGCCCAAGGCAACTGCCAAGACACTGAGCATTACTTGTGTCCAAGCTTTGCGACGGTTCTGCTGAAAACATTCCCGTGGCAGGGTTTTGATAATATCTTTGAGCCGGAAGTCGGAATTAGCAGGCTCGTCACTTAGTTTCTGGCTATTAATTATTGATGTAGTCATGGACACCTGAAAAACAACAAAATCCTCCACCAAGTTACCAAAAAGCAACTTGCCGCAAAATTTCTTCACATTAGCGCTTCGGATTATAGCAACCTAACTGGTACAAGCGCACCCGTAAATAGCTTTTTGAAAAGTTAGGAGTTAGAAGAGATGAGTTTAAAAAGGTACACGTCCTAACTCTTAACTCCTAACTCCTAAACCCTAACTAGTTTTTGTTGGGGCCAACTTCACATTAGTAGCCAGACCAACCGCTTGTAGCAATTGAACAGTCATCCAAGTTAAATCGATTTCCCACCATTCCAGCCCATGACGAGCTGAGTATTGAAAGGCATGATGGTTATTGTGCCAGCCTTCACCGAAAACTAGTACGGCTACCCACCAGCAATTAGTCGATTTATCACCAGAATCATAGCTCTGATAGCCAAATTTATGAGTAGCGCTGTTCACTAACCAAGTGCAGTGGTAAACCCAAACAATGCGAACAAAAATTCCCCAAATAACAAAAGGCCAGCCACCCAGAGCCAAAAGCAATACACCCAGAGCAACCTGGATCAAAATGAAATATTTTTCTAAAAACTGATAAACTGGGTCTTCGGCAATGTCTTTGGTGAAACGAGGAACATCAGCGTGAGCGGGACAATAATGAGTCAGCCAACCCATGTGGCTCCACCAGAAGCCTTTATTAGAATCATGGGGATCAGTGTCAGTATCAGAGTTTAAATGATGAATGCGATGTGTCCCGATCCATTCAATTGGGCCTCCTTGACACGAGAGTGTGCCGAAGAAAACCAATAGATACTCTAGCCACTTGGGAGTTTGAAAACTGCGGTGGGTGACAAGGCGGTGAAATCCTAGAGTAACTCCTAAACCACCTGTTACCCAGTACAGCAAGAAACCCACACCAACTGCCGTCCAGCTAAAGTTACCAGGAACAAAGGCAAATAAAGCGCCGATGTGCAGTCCAATGAAAAACAGGGTATTAACCCAGTTAATTTGAGGTTTGGTTGAAGTAGCAATTGTCATGCAGTAACCTGAATTTGAATTTTCCAGCCTAATCTGCGCGATCTTAAAATCCGCATATCTATAATTTTTTTTGAACGAGGAACTGATGAACAGCTTAGAACAGCTGCGGCAAGCAGAACATGCACTGTTAGAAATTTTTTCTGGAATTGACACTCAGGTCAAGCATAATCTAAAACGAGTGCTGGATGCTTTTCGTAATCACCGTGTAGGCGCACACCACTTTGCTGGGGTAAGTGGCTATGGTCACGATGATTTAGGACGAGAAACTTTAGATAAAGTTTTTGCCGAGGTTATGGGTTCTGAAGCTGCGGCCGTGCGGGTGCAGTTCGTTTCGGGAACTCATGCGATCGCTTGTGCTTTGTTTGGTGTTCTCCGTCCCGGAGATGAAATGTTAGCAGTGGTCGGTTCTCCCTACGATACGCTTGAAGAAGTCATTGGTTTACGAGGTCAAGGCCAAGGCTCCCTTATCGAGTTTGGCATAAATTACCGACAATTGGAGCTAACCCCCGAAGGAACTATAGATTGGCAAGCTTTAACAAATAGTGTGGCTGAAAACACTCGTTTAGTGTTGATTCAGCGTTCTTGTGGCTATTCTTGGCGGCCTAGTTTATCAATTGCTGATATTGAAAAAATCGTCCATTTAGTCAAACAGCAAAACCCGAACACCGTTTGCTTTGTGGATAACTGCTACGGCGAATTTATCGAAACAAAGGAACCTACAGCCGTAGGTGCTGATTTAATGGCGGGGTCATTGATTAAAAATCCTGGTGGTACCATTGTCAGCGCTGGCGGTTATGTTGCTGGTCGCGCCGACTTAGTGGAAGCATCGGCTTGTCGCCTCACTGCTCCCGGTATCGGTAGTTATGGCGGCGCTACTTTTGACCAAAATCGCCTGCTGTTCCAAGGATTATTTCTGGCTCCGCAAATGGTAGGAGAGGCGATGAAAGGGACTTATCTTACTGGTTATGTATTTGATAAACTCGGTTATCCAGTGAATCCCGCACCTCTGGCTCCCCGTGGAGATGTAATTCAGGCAATCAAACTCGGTTCTGCCGAAAAACTAATTGCCTTCTGTAAAGCCATACAACAGCATTCTCCCATCGGTTCTTACTTAGATCCTATTCCAGATGAAATGCCGGGGTATGAGAGCAAGGTAGTCATGGCTGGGGGGACATTTATTGAAGGGAGTACCTTAGAATTATCGGCAGATGGGCCTTTGCGTGAACCGTATGTGGTTTATTGCCAGGGGGGAACTCATTGGACTCATGTAGCGATCGCATTGGAGGCTGCGATTAATGCAATAGGAAATGCTGGTGATTGATTACAGCATATATTCTGCACGGCATCAGGTTTTTTGATAAATTAGTGAAAAGCGATGCCTACAGCTGGCTACGCCTACACATTTAAAGTGTTGATTTGGCGAGCGCATTTGTTATTTCGGCGAACGCATTTGTTGATTTGGCAATCGCATTTGTTATTTCGGCGAACGCATTTGTTGATTTAGCGATCGCATTTGTTGATTTGGCGAACTCATCTGCTATATTACCGATCTACTGATCCCATGATGATATCGATACTACCCAATACTACAACTAGATCGGCAACCTTCACGCCGCGTAAGATTTCGGGTAATACTTGCAAGTTATTGAAATCGGCGGGACGGATTTTCCATCGCCAGGGGAAGACATGATCATCGCCAATTAGATAAATTCCCAACTCACCTTTACCACTTTCTACACGAGCGTAAATTTCCCCCTTAGAAATCTTAAAGGTGGGGGCAACTTTTTTGGCGATGTACTGGTAATCAAAGCCATCCCACTCAGATTTTTTCCCTGCTGCCATGCGCTTGGCTTCCAGGTTCTCAAAAGCACCACCGGGAAGTCCTTTGAGGGCTTGGCGAATAATCTTCACTGATTCGCGCATTTCCCGAATTCTGACTAAGTAACGGGCATAACAATCACCAGCAGTATCCCACTGCACTTCCCAGTCGAAATCGTCGTAACATTCATAATGGTCTACTTTCCGCAAATCCCATTTCACACCAGAAGCGCGTAACATGGGGCCAGAAAGCCCCCAGTTGATGGCTTCTTCACGAGCGATCGCGCCAATGCCTTGAACGCGACGGCGGAAGATGGGATTATTGGTAATTAAGCGTTCGTACTCATCTACTTTGGGAAAAAAGTAATCGCAGAAATCTTCGCACTTGTCTACCCAACCATAAGGTAAATCTGCTGCCACGCCGCCAATGCGAAAGTAGTTATTGTTCACCATCCGATAACCTGTAGCGGCTTCCCACAAGTCATAAATCAACTCCCGTTCTCGGAAGATGTAGAAAAAGGGAGTTCCAGCACCCGTATCAAGTAAGAATGGGCCCAACCATAGCAGGTGATTAGCAATCCGGTTCAATTCCAGCATGATGACACGGATATAGCTAGCACGTTTCGGAACAGTAATATCAGCTAATTTTTCTGGGGCATTAACTGTAACCGCTTCGTTAAACATCCCAGCTGCATAGTCCCAGCGACTAACATAAGGCACATACATGACATTGCTGCGGTTCTCAGCAATTTTTTCCATACCTCTATGCAGATAGCCAAGAACTGGCTCACAATCGACAACATCTTCACCATCCAGGGTGACAATCAATCTAAAACACCCATGCATAGAGGGATGGTGAGGGCCCATGTTGAGCAGCATGGGTTCAGTTCTAGTTTCAATTCTTTTGCCGACGGTCATAATTAAATATTTCCTCTTTATCAAACAAAGATTGAAAATGAGTGGCGATGCTTCGCTTTCATCAGGAATGATATAAAGATAGGACTTACGCAAGTGTCACAAAAAGTTAAAACTTTTAGTTTGTAGTAAGGGCTTTAGCCCTGATTTTGAGGACTAAAGTCCTCATTACAAACTAAAAATAATATGCCAGTTGCGTAAGTCTTAAAAGAGTGAAATTTAGTCGAAAGTTAGATAAAGACTATTCATACAGCGAAACATTTTTATACTGATTTTTAGAATCACGATCTTAAATCGTGCTAGCCTCCATTATTGGAATAATATGGACTGTAGTCTTGTATGTTTGTCCTATTTTTGGACGTTTTACCGATTTTTTTGTAAAACTGTCTTAGGCGTAACTCCCATTAGACGCTTGAAGTGGCGATTGAGATGGCTTTGATCGACAAAACCAACTTGACTAGCAATCTCTGCAATGGAAAATTCTCTTTGAAGCAACAACTGTTTAGCTTTTTCAATTCGACAGCGAATAATATATTGATGTGGAGTCGCACCCGTAGATTGTTTAAACAGTTGTGAAAAGTAATGAGAACTCATTTGGACAACGGCTGCAAGTTCTTTTAAACTTAAGTCTTGGGCTAGATAAGTATTTATATAGTCAATCACTTGCTGCAACTTGTGTTTCGGTAGACCGCCTGAATATTCCCGTAATACAAGTTGCTGTGTACAGTAGTGCTGCAACAGATGAACCATTAGGGCATTTGTCATTGCTTCTGCATATAAGCGACTATCTGCACCATAATTTTCGAGGGCAGATTTGAGGGCTAGCCCAATTTGGTAAACCAGTGGATCGGGTGTGGCAAAGTGTGGTAAAAGTTCAATGCGATCGGGATCAACTGATTCGTAAATTGCATGGGCGAAAACAGTTGGTTCAAATCCCAGAAGAATCACACCACCTGCTGTATCCCAAGAGGCACGATGTCCCGTGTAAGCAGGGGCGACAACAATATTACCCTGAATTACTTGCTCACTTTGAAAGCGACCATCAAGCCTCCGTTCTGCCTGAATTGGTGTTGGCACTTCGGTAAAAATGGCAATGCCATGCTGTTTAGACAAAACCTCTGGAGTCTCGCCAGCTACCTGCCAGTCGTAAGCAAAATAGACATTATTCCAGTTTGCACTCAAACTGGTAAGAAGTGGCAACTGCGAAAAAATTCGCTTATACCCATCTTCTTTTTCCTTGGAGAAGTCAACAGATAAGAATTTCGTTTCTAGCATTGCTCTCACTACTTTCACGTTCCTAATCTATCAAACTACCAAATGAGTGCTAGCTAGCTGATGCATCTATCATCAAAAATTCCCCCAACCCAGTTTTGGAAGGAGAATTGGGGGAGTCAAGCGTTATTAGAACAGATGTGAATGCAACTCTATGCCAATGATTAGCCACCGATACCTGTTATACGCTCAATCAAAGGAGGTGCACTTGAACCGTTGCCTTTTGTCTGTGACATTTTCGAGGTACCATGCAGTCGTGGATCGGGCACAGGAGGTTGCGGTTCTGGGCCTAGTGGTTGGGGAGTGCGATTCGTTCACTCGAAATGAATAGAAATATTCAGGGATGAGTGACATTTGAGAGATAACCCTTAATGGGT
>NZ_JBIQNW010000087.1:0-18768 GCF_047228265.1 Nostoc sp. UIC 10607
ATCAACGAATCGCACTGCTCTACTGCCTGCTGCCATACATCCGCTTGCACAGCCGGTTCCAACTCGGCTTTCGCCAATGAGCGCACCTGTCGTTCATTGGTCGGAAGAGGGATTTGCCGACCAATGGTCGGCAAAAATTTCTGGAGGTTCTCATATACGGTAGCAGCTGAAATCTTCAGGTAGCCCGCATCACGGCTATAACCAAAGGCGATCACACCCCACGAAATAGAGAAGCGGCGGATATAACAACGCCGATGCCAGCTTTCTACAATAGAAAAGTTAAGCAACTGCAAGCATTTGTCAAGCTTTTTTCACAAATAATAACTGACAATGTTATTGCAGAATTACCTGATTTACAAGAGAGTTTGCATAAACTTCATTAGCACGAAAAGCTCACTATTTTTCACTAATTAGACATAAGAATTATTGATGATTATCCACATTTTATTGCTAAATCTTTGATGAGCGTTGCGAAAATTTTATTCAAAGCAGAATCCTTTAATAGCTGGGGTTTTGGCATTTTAAATTTCAGCTTGTTTATCGCCAATATCCTTGTATGGTAAGGATTTCAGAGATTTGATGCATTTACCCTATTCGATGAGCAAAACTTTAACTTCAAGCTTAAAATCACGTTTTCCACTAGACAATACTTACCTAAAATCTGAATATTGATTTTGTTGCATAACAAAGCTCGAATATGTAAATTAGAAAGCATTGTAAACCACCGAAAAATACAGCCCATTCTCCTGCCAAGTTCTTCCACCCGAATCCACTGATATCAAAGGAATCCCCCAGTCCAGACCAGCAGTGAAGCGTTCACCTGAATAACGCAGTCCTAATCCAACGGAAGCCAGAGTATTTGGGCGTTGCTAGAGAAGTTATCTCTATTCGAGTTGTTCCAAGCAACTCCAAAGCCCGAAAAGGGAATGACCTGCAATGTACCTCCAGATCGCAGAATTGGTACTTGTACTTCAGCCTAAGCAAATACTCCATTGTCTGTTAAGAAAAAATCTTAGCAACAACTTTGTACACTTGCAAAATCAGCAATATCTCTGGATTCATATCGTTGTCTTTTAATCAACCACTTTTCTATTAGCTTTTTGTATAGATAATTTGGTTGCATTCAGCGCTTAATTCTTAAGTTCAGGCTTAATATCCAGAACTCGGTATCAACCGACGTAATTATTATTCTTTTGATAAAGTTTATAAAAACTAGTATATACTCCATTTTGATATATGCGATTTTATTTTGCTCTGGATGACAAATTATGGATAAATTCAAGCTGAAATCAATTTATTTACTTGCAAAATATTTCATAACATGTAATATTTTAAATATTACAATCAGTTCTAAATACCAAAGCTACATCTGACGATATATAGTAATTGTAATTTTGGTACTTGGAACTATATTTTAAATTAAATGAAAAAATTCATTTGATAGAAAGATACTTTTAATGATTTTAGACTTTATGAATTTTTTAACCTATTTGATGTATTTAGCTAGTTCTGGTGCTGTTGCTTACTACTCTGCTTCTCAAATTAGAGACTCTAAAACCCGTTTGAACATGGTAAGGGGTTTATATCTATCAGAGTCAAGTTCAGTTAAGTTTTTATCTACTCTTAGCGAACGTGCAAATAAGGAGGGGGATCTTTGGCTTGCTGAAAAATTGAAAAATCATGCTAAAGATGAAAATAAGCATAGTAAGATTTTAGCTCATGCCTTGAAACAGATTGATGAAAGTATCGAGCTAGATAATATTGAGCAATATAAAAGCAATTCAAAAGAAAATGAAATTAGCCTCTTCTCAGCATATTTTGATGGCTACTCTAGAGAACAGTTAGCTCCTAACTGCATTGATTGGAATGTATTTTTTGCAAGTACATATATTATGGAGTTTGATGCTAGTAAGGATTTTGTGCGAATGGCAAAAGCTTTGCCCGACAATGATCCAAGTATTGGTAATCTAAAATTAGGTTTATTAAGTATTGCAGAAGATGAAAAAAGTCATGCTGCTTATCTTTACGATGCAATGATGCGTAAAATGACTTTTCCACAAGTAGAAACCTTTGTAGAAAAATGGCGCGTTCGTAAAGTTAAAGCTATTTTTAAGGTTATTGAAAGCGTCATTTAATATTTAAGCTAATAGAAGACTAAAAAATATCTGTTTACAGCAATAAACTCCTAAATATAAATTTAGGAAGTTGTTATGCTAGTCATGAATTTGAGTAAGTGGCAATACATGAATTTATCCATTTACCGTAATTTAATTCCATATATTTATTTTTATTGCTTTAGTAAAAAGAATCAGAAACTTATTAAATTAGTTAAAAACTTGAAAAATAGTTTAAAAAGATATTATTTTTGTTAAAAATTTGAGTAAAAGATAAGAATTAAGTGAAGGTGAACAACAACCAGTATTTAAGGCGATAAATATTAATTATGAATTTTAATTCTCAAAAAAATGTAGTATTTTTTGTTAAAATAATAAGCTTATATGTATTATTACTTCAAAAATCTGCTTTAGCTCAAATTGTTCCAGATACAACATTAATCAATAACTCTAACGTTACTATTTCTAATGATACTAATATTATTAATGGTGGAACTAGGGCAGGATCAAATTTATTCCATAGCTTTAAAGAATTTTCTGTTTCTACTGGCTCAGAAACTTTTTTTAACAATGCGGTAGATATTCAAAACATCATTAGTAGAGTTACAGGTGGATCGATTTCTAGCATTGATGGCTTCATCCGAACCAACGGCACGGCGAACTTATTCTTGATTAATCCCAACGGCATCATATTTGGACAGAATGCTCGTCTTAATATTGGCGGTTCCTTTTTAGGAAGTACCGCTAACGCAATTAAATTCCCGAATAATTTAGAATTTAATGCTGTAAATCCTCAATCTTCAACATTATTAAGCATTAATTTACCAATCGGATTACAGTTTGGGAAAAATCCTGGTGCAATTCAAGTTTCAAGCGATGGGACTGGATTAAGGACAACTTCCACATTAATTGATACAGACAGAGCCTTACGGGTAAAACCGAATCAAACTTTGGCTTTAGTGGGGGGTGACATTATCTTAGAAGGTGCAACGCTTAAAACTGCTGGAGGTCGAATAGAGTTGGGTAGTGTTTCTGGAGAAAGTTTAGTTGACATTAGCCCTATAATCAAGGGTTTTGCTTTAGGCTATGATACTGCCCAAGAACTAGGAAGAATTCGACTATCTCGCCAAGCATCAGTTGACTCTAGTGGTGAGGGAAGCGGAGACATTCAAATTCGAGGTCAAGATATAAAAATAGAAGGCGGTTCTCAAATCGAATCTGGTCTTTTAAGACAAAGCGATTCAATAGGAATAATAAAAGTTAGTGCTACTGATTCTATACAAATAACTGGCACATCACCAATTGAACCTGGACTTCGTAGTGCCATTGGTTCCACAATTTATCCTGAAGCAAAAGGTACTGGTGCTAGCTTAAGAGTAGATACTAGGAACTTAATTATTGAAGAAGGGGCGCAGATAGGAAGTTTTGCTTTTAGTGCAGGAGTGCCTGGTGATGTAGTAGTAAATGCTTCAGATTCTATACAAATAAATGGGGCTTCACCTATAGTTCCTCGAATATTTAGCAATCTTTCTATTATTAATAGCTCAGAAAATAGTGGTGGCAATATCACTTTATCAACGGGGAATCTAACTATTAAAGATGGGGCAGTAGTAGGAATTGCAAATCTTGGTAATGGAGATGTAGGAAATGTAAGTATAAATGCCTCTTCGATTGAAGTTACTGGAGTAACACCTATATTTTCGCCTAGTTCTTTATCTAATACAGCATTTTCTAATGGGAATGCTGGAGCATTATATATAAATACAGAAAGATTTTTAATTACTAATGGAGGTGCAGTTAGTACTTCCACATTAGCGACAGGTAGCGCTGGAAATATTTTTATTAATGCTTCTGATTCTATAACAGTCGATGGTGAAGCAAAAACACCTGGATTATCTGTTAGAAGTAGTTTATCTTCATCTGCTGCTGTCCCTAGCATTCCTATTCAACAAACGGTGGGTATATCTCCTTCTACGCTTGGAGATTCTGGAGAGATAAATATCAATACTAACTTATTAAGGGTGGTAGATGGTGGAGTTATTAGTATTAGTAATGAAGGTTCAGGCAATGCAGAAACACTTAATATCAATTCTAAATTTATTTTATTAAATAACAAAAGCGAAATTACTGCATCAACAAAGTTAGGCAACGGCGGCAACATCATAATCAACACTGAAGTCATCGTTGGTTCCAACAATAGCCGAATTACAGCAAATGCTTTTCAGGGCAGAGGTGGAAATATCACAATCAATACTCAAGCATTCGTCTTCTCTGACGATACTCAACTAGAAGCCTCTTCGCAACAAGGGATTAACGGTAATGTTGAAGTAAATAGCTCTCTGACTAAACCAGAACTGGCTAATATTCAACCACAATTACCTACATCAACCCCAAAAATAACATCAGTTTGCCCAGGGCGTGCAGGTGCAGTAACAGGTAACTTTGTTGTCAGAGGTAGAGAAAGTGCTCTACCTGAGTTGGACAACCCACTATATAATCAGGCTTTTCTAGAAAGTAGTTTTCTTTCAGTTGAAGAAAATGAACCTTTAGCGAAAACGCGATCTTCAACAATTGAAGAGACTACGCAAATTGTTGAAGCTCAGGGTTGGGTATTCGATTCAAATGGACAAGTCATGTTGGTAGCAACTAAGCCGAACAAAGTAACTTCTGATAACTCCTTAAACTATAGTTCATGCTCTTCTCTAACTCCAATATCACAATTGTTCCCATCGATAGAAAGAAACAAGCTACAGCGATGATTAAAAACAGATGGCTCAAGTATTTATTTTTAGGGGTTTTGACTATTGCAATAGTTTGCAATTCGCCTTTTGTATTATTAGCTGGAACTGTCAAAGACAAGCCAAAACAGCAACAAGCTCAACTGCTGCTAAAAACAGGTAGAGAACAATTGAACCAAGATCGAGCAGCAGAAGCACTAAAGACATGGCAAGAGGCAACAAAGCTTTATCGCCAATTAAACAATCAAGAGGGTATTACAGAAAGTTTAGTTTACCAGAACTTCGCTTTACAAAAATTAGGGCTACATTTTCAGGCTTGTAAAAAACTGATAGGGGCGTTGAATTTGGATAAATGGCTCTGTGAGGTAACAATATTGCCTGCGTCTCAAACAGAAATAGCAAAAATTAAAAAAATAGTTCAACAAATTCCTTTGACACCAGCTAAATTGCTGGCATTGCAAAGTTTAGGGGAAGTGCTACGTTTGAATTATAAGTTAAATGAATCGGAAGCTATTTTACAACAAATATCATTTTCAACAAATATATCGCAAGAGCTAGCTAACAATATTATTTTGTCGTTAGGGAATACAAAAAAAGATATCTATAAACGAGCAAAACACCAGTACGAGTGGATAGATGAACCACTAATATTAGATGAGCTTGCTAATTTCATTCCACAAGAAGCACAGTCAGCACTAGCTCAATATCAGTTGTTAAGAACTCGCTCGAACACACCAATAAATTTAAAACTTCAAGCTCAAATCAACCTGTTAGATTTATTATTAGACTTTGAGGAGTGGTTAAAAAAGCAACCTAATCTTCCAGATACCAAGGCAAAAATTAACCAACAAATTCAACCGTTAATTAATGAAATATTAAACGAATCCACAGCTTTCTCTAGTTTGCCACCCGAACAGTCTATTCAAGCCAGATTAAAATTTGCCAATAGCTTAAGTAAAATACCAGATCAACAGATGTACGCAGAGGCTATTGAATATGCTCAAGATGCTTGGCAAAGAGCAAAAACTATTAATAGTCAAAAGTTAGAAGCTAAAAGTTTAGAAGTCTTAGGTGAACTAGAACCCGAAAAGTCGCTCGATTATTTTGAAACAGCTTTAACTCTGGCTCAATCAATTCACGCGGAAGATATCGTATACTCCTTACAAGAGCAGTTAGGCAAATTGTATCAAAAACAAGGAAAAGTTGATGCCGCCCGTCAAGCTTACGGTGCAGCTGTTAACAGTATTACAAATATTCGAACTGATCTCTTGTCGAGTAATTCTGATTCCCAATTTTTCTTTTACGAAAAGGTAGAACCTGTTTATCGCAATTATATGAAGTTGATAGCTCAAAGCGCTGCACCCGATTATGCTTTAATAAGCCAAATTCACGATCAACTCCACATAGCGGAACTAGAAGACTATCTAAAATGTGGCAAACTTAACCTTTTGCCTATAGATAAAATACAAAACTTAGATGATAGTTTAATAATTATTCATATCATAGATTTAGGTGACAGTATAGAAGTTATCTCTAAATCTCCCAAACAACCACTTCATCACCACTCTGTTGAGTCTGAATTAATTAGGGAACATATTAATAATTTAGTAAATACTTTACAAGACAACAGTCTAGCTTACGCTAGCGAAGATATAATACTCTCTTATTCTCAAGCAATTTATAAATATTTGATTGCACCTATCAAATATTTACCAACATCAGGAACAATAGTGTTTACTACAGATTCATCGTTTCAAAGTTTACCAATGGGTCTACTGCATGATGGAAAGAATTATCTGCTCGAACGCTACGGGATTACAGGTACTTTAGGTTCAAGAGTACAACAACCTAAACTTTTAAAACAGAACCAGTTAAGAGCCTTCATTGCTGGGGTCAGCAAGGTTAGCCCTAGTTTTTTCGCTTCCAATGCTCCTAAAGGACTTAAAGCTTTGCCAGGGGTTGAAGTAGAGATAGCAAATGTCAAACAAGGAATGAGTTCTTCAAAAGTGCTGTTAAATGAAGAGTTTATTAGCCTATTATTAACCAAAGAATTAAGTTCAAATGATTTTTCAATAGTTCACTTAACTACTCACGCGCAATTTAGTTCTATTGTTGAGCGAACCATGATTTTTGCATGGGATAAACCAATTATTGTTTCTGAATTTAATGATTTAATTAAAGAAAAAACTCAGTTTAGTCCGTCAGGAATTGAATTATTAGTTTTGAGTGCTTGCCAGACAGCCAAAGGCAACAAGCGTTCAGCATTAGGAATGGCTGGAGTGGCAGTGCAAGCCGGAGCCAGAAGTACAATAGCCACTTTATGGCAAGTAGATGCTGATTCCAGTGCTTTACTTATGAAAGAGTTTTATCAGAGACTAAAAGATGGTTTGACAAAAGTTGAAGCACTCCGTCAAGCACAATTACAACTGCTATCAAATCCTAAACACCAACACCCTTCTCATTGGGCAGCATTTGTACTTATTGGAGGTTGGCTATAGTTTTGTCGATTTAATCATTGTTCTTTTAACCATTTCAGCAAGTTTAAACCTGATTGTATCTTTTCCAATTCTGATTTGTTGGCACTGCTCTTAGCCAATTCACCTGCTATCGTATAGGCTTGTTCTGCCTCAGATGGTAACAAAGCTCCTAAATAGCGATCGCCCAGTAGTCTGTAAATAGTTGGATTTTTACTCCCTGCCACAACTTGTGCTTTTAATGTTTTAATTGATTCATCTAAAATAAGTTTTGACATGAATACTGCATCTAGATCGAGATAAGCAGCTTCGTCAGCCTGCAATCCCAAATCTTTTACTTGCTTAACTTCATCTCTAATTCGCTTAACATCATCAACAGGTAAAAGGTGGACTACTTTAGGGTAGTAATTCAGCGGTCGATCCCCCTGGTTATTAATTACCGTAATTGTATACGTATTACCATACTGTAACTCTTTCTCATCTTTCGGATAGGTTAGTATAGTAGAGTTTTTCACTTTTATTTCCCACTCAACGCCATTGCCTTTCACTGAAACTGTATAACTATCTGCATTTTCCACTGAGCGCCAAGAAATTTCTGGACGGCTATTTATAATTGAACTACCGTAAGGACTCGTTACAATCGGCGCATTTTTTTGATCATCTGGACTCTTGTAGTCATGTGGACAAGGAACAATATTTAATACTGAACACTGTATAGCTTCGTTTTGTGGGGGCGCACATATTTGTGCATTAAACATAGTACTCTGCTTCAAATACAGAATCTTTCGATTTAAGAAGCAAAGAACTTTGACCGTACTTCTGTTGATAGGATGAATCCGATCTCCTAGACACAATAGTCTTCCCGATTTAAGGAAGCGATCGCCCGTACTGTAAACTCGACCACTTGGTTCATCGCACAATTCCTTTTCTGATATCCGCTGCTGTCCCCATGCACTGCTATTCATCAAAAAGATTACTGCTGATATTGATACGAGGGTTGTAACTCGACGAACTGCAAAGATTTTTTTGATTGGCTTAGATATGATCAGCATTGTAGTTTAATCTAACTAGAGAGTAAAAAGGTATTCAATTTGGTTGAGTTGATAGCATCAAAGCCTATTATGGGTTCGTCTTTTACTGTGGAGAAGAAGGTTTAAGCCTAATTCTTTCTAATACCTTTGATCGCCAACGAAAGACTTCTGGCTGTTTGGACTCAAATAGCAAGCAGACTTCCCAGGAAAGCCAGGAATTATCGTTATCACCTAAAGCTTCTTGAACTTGTGCCAACAAGCAGTAAGTATCTGCTCTTTGAGGATCTAATTCTTCGGCTTTCTCTAAATATTCCTTCGCCTTCTGCCATTTTTTCTGCTCTAACTTTGCCCAACCTAAATTTTTATATAATGCAGCTTGTAATTTTGGTTCTTTAGTATTTTTTAACCCTTCTAATGCTAGAGAAGTCGCTGCATTATAGTCACTTTTTATAATTTTTAACCTTGATAGATTATTGATGACTGGGATTGCTTGACTATTACTTTTTAAGGCCAGATAGTACTGCTGCTCTGCTAAATCATTTTTACCTTGATCATCATAAAAGCTTCCTAATCCATAACGTCCTCCCCAAGTGTCAGGCTTTAACTTCAAAGCCTTCTCATAATTATTAGTTACACACTCAAATTCATTTAATAACTGACAGACAAAAGCTAAGTTATTATAAGTGTCTACATCTTGATTATTATATTTTAAAGATAATTCATAATATTTTTTACCATCTCGTAAATTTTTCGTACTACGAGATGCTTTATCAAAATAAAATTTGGCAATAGAATTTTTAACTTGAGGATTAAATTTTACAGCTAGCTTAAAGTACTCTTGTGCGCCCTGAGAATCATTTGCTGCCTCAGATATCTCTCCTTGAGCCGCAAAAATATTAGCTCCTAGCGGTAATAATATTTTGAAAATAAACAATACTCCTAAAGCGAAAAGTCCAACAGATGCACTGATTTTAAACGTTTTAGATTGAGTAAATCTAAAATTTTTAAGTTGGCGAGGCAGGTCTTCTAAACGCGCCAAAAGTATTTGTGTAGATATTGGACGCTGCCCTGGAGCCGGAGCAATCAAATCATCTAGCAAATCTGCAAAGGGTTTCTCAATGTGTTGCGCTTTATCTCTCCAAATAAGTCTTGTTGTGTTTGGGTCTGCTGGCAGGTCAAGTACATGAAGACCCGTAACTAAATATACTAGTGTTCGCCCTAAAGCATAGAAATCTGATTGCGGTACTGCCTGCCCATTAATTTGTTCTAGGGGAGTATAACCAGCTGTTACAAGTACTGTAACTTCGTGCTGACCCATCCCCATATCATTCCCCCCACTTCCACTAACTTTCGCTAGATAGCTACGAGTTACTTCCCTGACTGCACCAAAGTCTATTAAACCTAACTGACCATCAGGTTGAACAATTATATTGGAAGGTTTAATATCTCTATGGAAAAAACCACTGCGATGTACTTCATCAAGAATTTTTACTAATTGTATAAGCCAATTTAGCGCTAAAGCTTGAGATATTCTTCCGTTAGCTTCCATCCATTGTTCTAAGTTCTGTCCCTCAAATTTCTGCATGATCAAGCAATGCAGATCACTGGAACTATTATGGAGTGTAACAGTAAATAAATCGTCTATAACTCTAGGAATACCTGGATGGTTAAACAGTTGAAGCGTCAGTGTTTCTCGCTCCAGTAAACTGATCTCCTTGGGCTTTTGCGATCCCAATACCTTAATTACTTTATGAGTACCTTCATCATCCACTACTTCAAAGATTTCTGTGTTATAACGAAAATCTAAAGGGCGTAATGGTTTAATTAATCGAAACCGCTGGTCAATTAGCAGTTCTGTTCCGCAATTAAGGCATCTCTCAATATCATCAGGATTTTGCCGCTGCTTACATTTAGGATTAATACAATAACTCACATTTTTAAGCTAGTAGAATAATCAAGCTGATTTAAAATCATAAACTGTATTTTGAACTAGTTTTAAAGCATAAGTACAAACATACTTTATAACTTGAGGTTCCAAGCTTAATAGTACTTCTTTGCTATCAGTTATTTCTTGCTCAATTAAAGAACGTGCATATAACCCCTCTATAGCTTCTAATACTTCTGAGGTTGTTACCTCGTTCTGTGGTCTATCCTTAAATTCTCTAAGCAACCCGTTCAATGTAATTAAATTCCCAGACTCTTTAGTTAGTTCTTCTGTTAAATGAAACATAATCTGTTTCTCAAGAATAGTTAAACGACCTCTCTCTTGAAATAATTCATCCAGGCTCTCTTGAAATATGTCTGTCATCAAGACAGTTTGAAATTTTAAAAAATTACTTACATTTCCACCAAAGAAATTTTGAATTTTTTCAGCTAACATCTTCAAAGATAAAGGGTTTCCACGATAAGTTTTAATTAAATCTCTCCATTTATTCTCATCAGTTAAACCGTGGAAACGGAAAATTTCTAAAGCCTCCTTTCCCAAGCCTTCAAGTTTTACCGACCTAACTGGTTGTCCCTTTTTTTGCAGGCGATTAAAATCAATAAATGGTTCACGACTAGTTAGTAGTAAACAACTTTGATGCTGTTCCTCTATCAGTCTATTAAAGAACGTCCCATACTCTGCATACTGCTTACCGTAGGCATTTGAACTGGTATTTCTATCTCCCTGTAATAAGCCCTCTGCTGAGTCGAAAACTATCAAATAACGACGTGAGCGCAGGTACTCAAACAATTTAGATGTCCTGGCTTGGATAGATTCTGGTAAATCTAGCTCCTCTTTTTCTAAACAAGCCAAAGTTCTAAGCAGGTCACCAACTAAATCCGTAAGCAACGGACTATACGAAACTGACTTCCAAATAAAACTGTTAAACTCATACGATCCCATACGCAAAGCTTGAACTAATTTAGCAACTAAAGCACTTTTCCCAATTCCAGCCGTTCCTACAATTACTACACAACGCTCTTGAGCTATCAATTCTTTTAGCATCGCTAGTTCAGGAGTTCGACCATAAAAATTAGATATGTCAGGTAGACTTCCTGAGAGTATGGGTAGACCAACAACAGCTTCATTCCATTCTGCTGGTTCCTTGTCAGCTAGTACTATCTGTTTTTCTACAATGCCCCGGAGTCGTTTCTTAGTGACTTTTTCTCCATTCCCTAATATCCCTGTTAATAGTACCCATAACTTAGGTGCTACACGCCGTTGCAAAAGATTAATGTCATAGGGACTCTTCTCTGCTATATCCTTATAATCTAGATCAAGCCAAGCCGATCTAAGCACAATTTTTTCTGGCTCCTCTAGCCACCTGCCTTGTTTTGCAAACACTAAGTCATCTATGACTTGGATAGCTTCTTTAGCATTCACCTTTTATTAAGCTCCTTTGACTACTGTTTTTCTTAATTTCACCAAACAATAAGTACATACTTTTTAGCAGAAAATCTTTTAAAAATCTTACATAGTCTACTTTTCCCTACATAATATACTTTAGACTTGACGAATCTTAACGGTTGGAGTTGCTATTGTATTATGATACTGCTATATTTTAGGGCAAGTACGTACTCGGCTAAGAATAGTTTTGGGAAATTGCCAAAACTAGTATAATTGCAAGAGAACTAGAAGCAACACTCAAAATCAATAAACGCCTAAACGCCTCTAAGTAGGGGATGTTGAAGATATCAGATCACTTTTCACTTTTTGAATTTGACTGTAACGGATGCATCATCACTCTACTTATACTAAGCTCAAAGCATGAAAGCTTTGAGAGCTAGGATAACCAAGCTAATGAGATGAAGGGAAATATGAAAGTGAAAGCCTCAAAAAATCTAAAGCACAAAGCGCCACTAAGGAGTAGGCGCTTTGTGTGTTGGTAAAATCCATCTTTCTTTTAGAGCGGGGTTGATCTCGAAGGAACAAAATAAGTTGTCGTTGAAGTTTGCCGACCAAGACGACCACTAAAATTGTCCGAGAGTATAATCCGCGCTGCCAGATCCATTATAGGATCTACCGCTTGGAAAGTCTATTCCTTGCGGCAAATTTTGACTGTCGAAATTCCCCAAATTAGTAAAATGTGAAGTTTGATTAAGATAAAACCCGAATTTTGTAGTTAAAAGATGTAGCAGCGTGAATAACCCCCTCTGAAGCTTGAAAACCAAGTAATCAGGGGAATAAACCGTGTTAAATGAAAAAAGTTTCAATAGCTCAGTAGTTGAGCGCATGGAATCATGCATTACAGTGTTCGTACCTCAGCTTTATGCTGTGGTAGAAGGTAATTTCAAGAATATCCTTGCAAAAGCTAGAGTTTCACAGCTTTCAAATTGGCTGTGTTTCAATGAAGACGACAAAAATATAGCTGGTCAAGCAGCCGCAATCGCTTGCGACACAGGAGACATCTTGCAGAAAGAACTTTTGCAAGATGTCGGGAAAAGTTTAAAGGTTAAAGGATCAGGGGAAATTCCATCCCTTTCACCCTTTCCCCTGCCCCTTTTCTCCACTTCTGTAAAAAGTCTAAGGTCTTATTGCTGGCAGTTATTGCTTGCAAACATAGTAGTCTACCAACCCAAAATTGCTAGGTTTGGACTAGGGAAAGGTGAAAGGCTAAAGGGTCAGGGGCCAAAAACCTTTACCCTTTACGCTTTACCCTTTACCTCGCCAAGTCACGAAAGCGAACTAATAGTTCTCTCTAAGGAACCGCAAGGGGAGAACTAATGAACGCAGCGACAACTGAATATCCAAACAATCTCACGGCTGCGGAATACCATGAGTTGTTAGCTGGTAGCGCCATTCATCCGGCGTTGATTAAGCACAACTTTTTCCATGTAGAGGGAGAATCAGTTTATGATTTCCTGTTCATATCTGATAAAATCCCACGCAAGAATGCGGGTCGGGTCACGGATGGATACTTAAAGCTGTATCAGCATTTGCTGTTGGGTGGGACGTGGATTCAATCACTTGACCCCTTTAAAAACTGGCAACCGATGGAGTGGGGAAGGATCAAGCCCAACTTCCCTCGCATTGATTGGGAAAAAGGCAAGCCAGTTAAGTACGAATCACCGCCCAAGACAGCCAACCGTGTTACTTATTTCGATGTTCCCAACTGTATTTTGAATCTAGTTGCACGGCGCTATAACGTTTCCGATATTGCACAAGTGCTTTTTGCAAAACGTGGGAAAAAGCTAAAGCTTAAAAGTCGAAAGAACGCTGCTTCTCGCAATGCCGCTCTCTTGCCTTCGCTCTTGCAACTAGGACAATACCAGGCAATCCTAACGCAAATCGCCCAGTTAAGTTACCGAGTAGCACTGTGCATAAAAGGCATACTCAATCCCCTAATGTTTTGGTCATGGGTTGGGCAGCACAAAGAATTAAACATCGGCTCTCAGCAGAAAAATTTACAAATCTCCTTCTGGGAGTGGGTAAAACAGCATCCAGAGATTCCAGTTATCTTATGCGAGGGCGAAAAAAAAGCGGCCTGCTTGCTTAGTTTAGGGTTTGTAGCGATCGCACTTCCGGGGATTTGGAACGGGCGCGTGGGCAAACAAGATTTTGATGAACGGTTGCATCCTGACTTAGTACCAATGGCTCAGGCGGGACGCAAGTTCATTATTTTATTCGACTACGAAACTTCTTCTAAAACCAGGTGGTCGGTGTTTCAAGCCACTGTTCGTACTGCAAAAGCAATCGAATCGGCTGGTTCTGAATGTGAAGTTGCATTACTGCCGGGGCCAGAAAAAGGCGTTGATGATTTTGTGGTTGGTCGCGGTGAAAATGCTGATGCTCTACTGACTGCAATTATAGATGATGCCAAATCACTTGCCGATTACCAGCGCTCGTATCGGGCGAAAAAATGGGGACTAAGTAAGTACAAACCAGATGTCACTATTAATATCAAGTATCTCTCTGAGGCTTTGTGCATTCCTGAACTTGAAGAAAAATGCTTGAGAGTGCCTGAGCTTTATGATCTTGAAAAGGAACAACTTTTCACGCCATCTATAAAAGGACATCCTCCAAACAAGGAGTCTACCGATTCTGGCGGAGTTGATTCATCCAAATCGAAGAAATCCCCTACCTTCAATTTCCCAAAATCAGGACTAGTCGTACTCTGGAGCGACATGGGTACTGGTAAAACTGAACTTATGCGCTGGTGGCGTGACCAAAACCCCGACGCGCGGTTCCTCAACAATGGACATCGGGTTAACTTGTTGAAAAATCTTGCCGAACGACTCAAAACTGCCATGTACTCCGACTTGGGTTACACAGGTTTAGCTCAGGCCCAAGCCCTTAGTATTACTATTGACAGCTTGCATAAGCTGAATACCCAGTCTCTCACCTACGGTTGCATATTTATAGATGAAGCCTGCCAATACCTTACCCACCTGCTACATAGTAATACTTGCAAACAACATCGCGCCGCCATTTTGGAGGTACTGGAATATATAGTATACAATGCGCCACTGGTGGTAATTGCCGACGCACACATGGATGATTTAACAGTAGACTTCTTTCTTGCAATGCGACCAAAAGGTGAAGTCCCGTACATTATCAAAAACGAGTGGCGAAACGGTTCACGCACAATTTATTGGTACGAGGGGGATAATTCTAGCGCCTTAGTTGCCCAGATTTCGGCAGCACTGATGCAAGGTGATAAAGTCATGGTTGCAAGTGACAGTAAGCGTTTCATCAAAAAACTCGACAAATCCTTTACTATCAAGTACGAAGAATCTAACTCCGAAAAATCACATACACAAAAAAAATGGCGTATCTGGTCGGTTCACTCTGACAATTCTGGCAGTGATGAAAATGTCGCTTTCATCAAAGATATCACCAACGCTGTCAAAAACTTTGATGCCTTGTTCACTTCCCCTAGCCTGGGGACTGGTGTCGATATTTCTGAGTATCATTTTGACTTAGTGTTTGGCGTGTTTCACGGCGTAAGCCAAACCGCTACTGAGTGTGCCCAACAACTGTACCGGTATCGCCCGAAAGTTCCGTTTCATATTTGGGTGGCCCCGCGTCCTCCCTTTGGTTACAAGGATACCAATGCTACCAAGATTAAAGAGCGCTTGCTCCAAACCAATGAAATGACCGCTTTTCTGTTGCGGATTGACAGAGAAACGGGTAAGCGGGGCGCAGAGAAAGATTGGGCGCTTGAGGCTTACTGCCAAATTATGGCTAACCGCCACTATTCTCTTAATAATCTGCGTGATGATTTGCGATCGCTCCTCACCGAAATGGGCAATACATTTATATATGTGGGCAGTGATTCAGATCCTCAATCTCTTGAAAGTCTAAAAGCAGCAGCACAAGCTTTGGATAGTGCCCACAATTCGGCTGTTGCCAAGGCTAAGAATATTACTTTGAGCGAGTACCGTGCCCGTCAGAGCAAAGATTACCTTGACCCTAATGAAATTTTTGAATGCGAAAAGTTCCGCATTTCTGATTCTTACGGCATCGAAGTAACCGAATCACTCGTAGAAATGGATAAAGGTGGTCGCTTAATTAGAGCAATTGCTGGACTTGAGGCCATTTTAGCCCCACCCGAAGAATCGTTTACTGACCCCAAAACTGGGCAAAGTTATCCTACACCACCAACAATTGTCACCCAAAAAGACCGCACCGAGCGGGACAATTTACCTTTGTGCATCGACTGGGGGAATTACTCGGCACGGTGGCTGGCTAGATTTAACCTGGGGCTGCATCAGATTCTCAAGCGTTTAGTTGCGGGAGAGGAATTTACCGCCTCGGATTCCACCTTACTTAAGATGAGGGACATCGCTATACATTGTGCTGCTCACGTCAAAGCAATTCTTGGGTTTACTATTCCCAGTGACTGTAAACCTATTTGGTTGCTGGCCACAATGGTAGAGCAGCTGGGGCTAAAGTTGACTTTCCGTAAGCAGGGTAAACGTGGTCAACAGGTGAAACTTTTCTCTTTAGATAAAGAGCAATTGGAATTTGCAATGCATGTAATTGCTCATCGTGAAACGAAGCGTAATCAAAAAGAAAATCGAACCTATTATGCTGCCGAAACCCCTGCTGTGTATAGTGCAAACCCAAATCACCAGCCCGTATCCATCCCCCCCCTTGATGCTATAGGGAACTCCCATTGCCAAGGGGAGGATACTACCGAATTTGAGTCGCCTCCGACCGATCGCACTACCCTACTTCATTGTGTGGAAATGCTACGCTCTGGTATCAAGCAGGGGGTTGATGCGATTAAGGGCATCCTTAAGCGATGGGTTGAGGATTTGCGCTGGGAGACGGTGCTGGAGTTGGAGACGGTCGCGGCAAATGAGCTGCGACTTGTGGAATCTCAAGTTCCTGAATTTTATGAATGGCTCTCCGAAGAAGTGTTGCCTATGGAGGGGGCTGGCTAGGGAAAAATCCCTTTGGCATTTGAAAGCAGTTTTTCTGCTTAGTTTCCAGTAGCAATCGATGCCACTGGTTCTTATTTGTGCTGCATTCTCACTGGTTAAAATCTTAGAGTTTGTGTAAATGTCAAAGATCCATCAAGTTCAAAGCGCTACTGTCATTCGGTCTAGCCTTGAGATAGCGATCGGTGATGGCTAAATTGGCATGACCCAAAGTTTCTTTCACCAGCACTGGATTAGTCCCGCGCTCAATAGCATGAGAACCGTGGGCATGACGTAACCAGTGAGCCGAAACCAGTTCGCTTAATCCGGCTTCTTGTGCAATTGCTTTGACAATCGGGTGCAAGTTTTGACGGTCGAGGTGTCCCCCCTTTTGACTTGGAAACACTGCTTGATTGGAGTGAGCCGAAGCTTTGAACTCCATTAATTCCATCCAGAGTTTCTGCTTGATGAGAATTGTCCGATTTTTGCTGCCCTTGGCTTTACGAACATACACCTGACCACTGTCGCCACGGGGTGTCAAATCTCCCCAAGTCAGATCACAGATTTCACTTGCCCGTAACCCTGCCTGATACAGCAGTTTGATAATCAACAAATTTCTTTTGGCTGTGTACTGTCGCTTAGGAGTTTTCGCATCCGCTAAATGCTTAGAAGCTGCCCGTACCAACAATTTAATATCAGCTTCATCGAGATAGCGTTCGTTGATTACATCTGGCAATTCACCCAGTTTTAGTGCCATACCCACATTAAAAGGGAGATATCCAATTTTATGAGCGAAACTAATCAAGCTTTTAGCTGCGGCAATATATATCCGCTTTGTACTTTGGGCATTGCCCCCAAAACAACTGGCGTATTCTACCAAATCTTCATAAGTCACTTTTTTGAGGGGCTTGTCCAAAAATTCCAGAAATCGCCTAATGTAGCGTCGGTAAGAGATGATAGATGACTCTGCTTTTCCTTCCAACCACAGACCAATCAACTTCGCCTCCGCCTGTGCCACTGGCAAGGAAGCGATCGCCTTTCTATGCGCTGTTATGTGGACAAGAGAGAGGGTCATTTTTATTACTCACTTAATAATCAGACACAATTGTAGTTGTGTCTGGTTTTATAGTGTCTGATTTTTATTGTCCTTTAAAATGGGCGTTTCAACTCACCCTCAAGCGACTGAAAATTTCTCGATTTTTGCGTATAGTACACCTCTAATACTGAGGAGCGTGACAAACACAATACTGTTATGCAATTGTTCAGCAGGGTATTTATTTTGAAAAACCTAAAAATAGGTGAAAAAAATAAACTAAAAATGACTTTATAGTTAATAAATGATATAAGAGGTCAAAGAGCGTCCTCCAGATGCAATATACAAATACTACCAATGTAGTTTTTGGTTAAAAAAATGGACAAAGGTGCCTATTTTAAAGAACTTGTACAAAACTCTCCCCTACTTATGTTGCTTCAGTACCAATCGGAATAGGGGGTTTATTTACACCTCAGTGTACTGCTTTTTCAGCGCTATCACGCCATAAAACTATAGAGTCATTTTTAGTTTATTTTTTGAGAGTGGTTTGATTGCTCTATAAAAAATTCTTCAAAAAACGGACAGGTAAAACTTGCGTACCAAAAACTCAAACTTTTCTCCGATGCGTTTGGACACTAATTATTTAAAACTGACAATTAATTCTTTAATGGACACCAGGGCTTAAAAGCAGGGGCAACTTTTAGAGACGCTATGCGTAGCAAGATCCCCGTAGGGGTACAGACTTCCTGTACTGAATGCAATTATTGCTTTCTTACCCAGCAATCTAACTAGGTACTCAGCACTGTTTCGATGAGCAAAAATTAGATAAAGCAATCCTGCAAGTGTTTAAGCCTGAGATAATTTTTGATCGCCAATGGTAGCCGTTGGCAGTAGCATCTCTTTACAAAAGCCATCGCTTGAAGAATGCGCTGACACACTTGGCGATGATAGCATCAAGGTAATTCATCATGATGAATTACACGATTTAATAAGCGTGGGCAGTCCAAGTTTACCTAGATGATACGCTTT
>NZ_JBIQNW010000088.1:0-18680 GCF_047228265.1 Nostoc sp. UIC 10607
TTGATTTTTGCGATGGCTGCGCCCGCCGAAGGCATCGCTTGTTTTTTACCGGATCTGACAAAACCGCATTGCTCCCCCAACGGTAGAGAGTTCGTAAAGCGACTTGCTTACCAGTAACTCTCAAAATGATTTCTGGTAAGTCTGCTCCTTTGGCGTTAGTGAAACGAGCGTCATAAATGGCTTCAGCAAGATGTAATTCTGAAGAAGGGTTTTCTTTAAGTTTGAACTTAATCTGAAGTAAAGTAAATTTTTGACAAGGCTTTAGTTTTTTCATGTAAGCCAAAGTCAAAAGGTAAAGTGCTTTTTCGGCTTCAACATCACGGGAATATTGGGGAACTTGGCACAGTCGAAGCCATTTGCGCCAAGTCCTCGCTGTAATTGAACAGCAATAAACTTTTTCACAAGACAGCTTTAACCAGTCCAAGGGATATTTTTTTTCCATAGTTTGTTCTTTGTTCTTATTCCTTGACGGCAGCCCTCCTGTATAAAGAAGCGAAAGCCGGGGATTCTTGCTCACGTTCTAGTATTTGGCGCAATAAGGTGGCCATGGGAATTTCTTTCCAATCAGAAACTTCTTTGTACTGGTCATAAGCTTTTTTACAAAGAGTAATGGTGATTTGGTAACGGTCAGTCATGTCTGTAGCAAGTTCTGCAAGTGGATTCATCACATTATCATCCCAAATTCATTGCATTTGTGAATTTTACCTATTTCATATCAATCACTACATTTTATAGGTATCCCATGAAAAGTTCAATTTCCAGCCTACCTTCGATATTTTTGCAAACGGCTCAGGTCGGCATTGTTTTTCTAATAATGCTATTGCTTACTGGTGGTCGCCCATCGGGATTTGTAGTAGGCTCAACTGCTTGCTTCGGTCTAGTATTTGTTATTTGGAATGAGTCAAAAAGGCGTAATAATTCAGTTATAAAATCATTAAATAAGAAAAATTATTAAGGAACTTCAGTATGGACACATCCACAGATTTTTTATTTTTAAACGAAAGAATCTCCACAAATTTTAATCCATTTTATGAAGTCGAGTATTTGGTAATTCAGACTTATCCTCGTGAGATAGGTTTAAGAGTTAGCAAACGAGACTTTAACTATCAATCAGCCAAGAATTATTGTGAATTAGAAAATATGGCTCATGATTATACGTCTTTTGGAGTGAGAATTTTTCATGAACAAAAGCTTTGGGATATAGATTTTTGTGGTTATCCCTCAAAGATTTCTAAACAACAGGATTGGAAAATTTCTCCAGAATATTTATTGGCGTGAAACACCCCCAATGACCAAACCGAACACAAAACTAATTAAAGGTTGAAAAAACCCAATAATACTTAACCTTCGACCCCGGCGCTTACTCTGCTCCAAGCGTTTTTGCTGTCCTCGGAAGTAGTAACTGTAACTCGGTTCGCTCCAAGTACAAAACCCTGATTCATCCACATACTTTAAATCGATTTCGCCAACAGCCGCAGATAATTCCAGCATTTCTAAGTCAGCCTGTTTGATTTGCTGTACTACCGGGTCTTGTTTTCCCTTATGGCTTTTCCTGGTTCGTTTCCAAATGATCCCCTTTTTTTAAGTACCTGTCTTAACCAGTCAGGACTTAATTTTACGGAGCGTTCTTGTTCTAATTTTCGAGCTAACTGAACACTGTTATATGTACGTGGCTCAAGCTCCAAACATTCTTCTAAGAAAAGCATGTCAGCTTCCGCCCACCTTGATTTTCCTCCTCGCCCTGATTTTTCCCAAAGCCCCTCTAAGCCAAAATGCTCCCATCTATGCAACACTTCTCTCACTGTTTGGGCAGTCCAGTTAAAGTGTGCTGCTATCTTCTCTACATACCAACCATGTGCGCTCAATCTAATCACTTCGGCTCTGTCTTTCACCTTCTGAGGTACATCTGCCGTTCTCAGGTTTAAAAGAGTTCGATCTTGCTCTCTAGTCAGAAATACCCTTAAACGACTACCCATATCGCTGTTACCTTTGTAGACACATTGTACGTATTTACTTATCTTTACATAGTTTGGTTTTTTCACCTCGTTCTACTTAGATGCCCCACTTCTCACCAAATTCAGTCCGCTAAAATATTAACCTAGAGTGGCAAAGCTAGCTAGAGCAAAAACTTAAACGTAGTAAATTCGTTATTACTGAAAATTTTGGTTTACCTATTTACGCCTATTTCAATCATGAAAAATCTACTCTACCAAGTTTTACCACTCTAGATATTAACTTTTAGCGTCCTTTAGGAAACTAAATACTCTTTAATTTCAGTTTTTTGACGACGTAGAACAGTGATTGCTTGCTGCTGAATTTGGCGAACTCGTTCTCTACTGACATTCAATTTCTCTCCAATCTGAGCTAAAGTTAGTTCTTGATCGTTCTCTAACCCAAAACGCAAAATTAATACTTCACGTTGCGTCGGTTTAAGTGATTCTAATAAACTATTAATGTCTTGGCGCAAAAGCTCTTTGGTGATATGTTCGTCTGGAGATATGCCCTCATCTGGTAAAAGTTGACTAAGTTCTGTGTCTTGGTTATCTCCAATCTTTACATCTAGAGAAATTGGCTGCTTTGAACTGCTGAGAAAATCCCTAATCTGGCTTGGTTGTAAGTCTAAAGTTTCAGCAATTTCTACAACACTGGCTGGACGACCCAGTGTCTGAAATAATTCTCGCTGTATTTTCTTAATTTTGTTGAGTTGTTCGGTGATATGAATTGGCAAACGTACAGTACGGGATTTCTCTGCAATTGCTCGTGTAATTGATTGCGTAATCCACCAGTATACGTAGGTGGAAAGCTTATAGCCGCGATTGGGGTCAAATTTTTCTACACCCCTTTGTAAACCTATTGCCCCTTCTTGCAGCAAATCTAAGAATTCCAGATTGCGCTTAGTATATTTTTTGGCAATCGAAACCACCAGACGCAAGTTTGCTGTTACCATTTTTTGTTTGGCTCGTTGCCCAAGATTTTGTATTTGAGCTATTTCCAATTCACTTTTATCAATATCAACAGCTAATTCGACCATTGTTGGCTCACGATCTAGTTGTTGGGTGAGTACATTTTTTCTTTGCTCAATTGCCATGATTTGCTGTACCTGCCTGCCATAAGCAATTTCTTGGTCTGCGGTTAGCATTGGATAACGACCAATCTCTTGCAAATAGATACGAACCATGTCTGGACTCAGGCTGGACATACAACAAAACTTTTTTGATATTTAGACGAACCTAAAAGTATAAATCAAATCGCTGAATTAATTTTCCTAATTTAAACAGCTAAAAATATCAACCTGAGATTGCAATAGTTGAATTCAATTTAGAACGTAATCATCCATAACGGTATCCAGTGAGCGCTTACTATACCTCCATCCCAAAGTTATACTTCTGCCAGTTTTTGTCATTAAATTTAACTTATTGAGAATTAATTATGGCGTTACCCAAGTTATTTTGACAGTTCCTGACTTAACTGGAAAATTCAAGTAGGGTATGGGGACTAAAAGTCTTTCCCCTATACCTCATACCCTGTTCGGTAAAAACTATTTAGGCACAGTGGTTGCGTTGAGTTCACCCCTTTTCCCTTTTCCCCTCTTGTTTGCACCTTGTGTCACATGAGATTCTTCTTGCTTACTAGAGTTGACCATTTTCACCAAGTGTTGATTTAGATAACTCTGCGCCGAAATGTACAAACTTTCCCAAATCTCTTGATTGCGGCTGATTTTTGTGCCGACTGTATTACCTGCTGTTTTCTCCGACACCAAGTATTTACGGAAATAGTTATTCCACAAGTGTTGCAGGAAATCTTCGGCAAATTCGTTAAACGGCAGAATCCATTTATAGTCTTTGTCCAAAAATACCCGATAGGACGCAATTATCGGTAATGCGAGGTCAGTTGGCGCACCAAACCCGAATGAATACTTGCTGTCAGGTAATAACGTCGTTTTACGTATATCAATTGATGCTAGGTCGTTAGCACCCTTTCTTCTGGGGTTGCTGATATGTTCTTGGATTATTTCGTAGAGTCTTTGTTCTATCCACAAAGCATGAGTCAAGAGAGGCAGTAAGGCGGTTAATCTTTCCCTTTCTGCATCTGTGATGTTACTTGGAAGACTCATCCCTGCTGGGTGCTTGGTTCGTTTATTGCCGTCCGGGTTGTATTTATTTCTGTCGAGGCAGTAAAGGAGCTTGAGCAAGTGGGTAACATTGCACTGAGCATTTCTGGGAGCGCCGCTTTGGTTTTGGTAATAGGCTATTCTAAATTTTCTATCTTCTGCTCTTTCTAACTGGGCTAAATACTGCTTGATGAATTTGTAATCACCCCTGGCGTTGACTTTGGAGCGAGAATCTACTGGCGTTGTAGTATTACTTGCTAGGGCTATATCTTTGGCTGATTCTTCAGTCAGTCCGATGTGAATCGTAACTTTTACTCTGGCTTCGGTTAAATTGTAGTTGTAATTTTTAGCTTGCTCAAAAGCTAAAACTGTATGCCCCCCGTTAATAATGCCATCGCTACCGCCCTCCGAGGCTTCTAAAATTTCTAGCTCCAGTTCAGTTTTGTTCTTGACAGGTTTAGCAATATTAGCTGACAGAACGATTCCACTGTGGCGAGAGAAGAATTTTGCAGGTTCGGTGGTCAGTGAGTCGAAGATTTGTCTGTAGGTCGCGCTTTTGCGGTTCGGTTCGCGGATGTTCGGTTCTAGCGGCAGGTCTATAGGGAACGAGTCTACATGGGCTGTGGCGATAATGCAATTGGGATTGGCTTGAAAATAGTTATCTATCTTGATGTTCCAAGTTTTGGGCATAGTTGATTAGAGTTGAGTTAATCTTGAACTTGTGCAATCAGGAAATCAAAAATCTAAAATTATATAAGCAGGACAGCTTATCCTTCACTAATCAACTGTAACAAGGCTTCCGTCGAAATCTTGCCACTGATATCAGCACCTTCCAAGAGGCTGTCTGCCAAATCTCGCTTGTGTTGATGCAATTGCACAATCTTTTCTTCAATAGTATCCTTTGCGACTAGACGATAAATAGTAACTGGGCGTTGTTGCCCAATGCGATGGGCGCGGTCTGAGGCTTGGTCTTCCACTGCGGGATTCCACCAAGGGTCTGTATGAATCACATAATCAGCCGCAGTCAGATTAAGTCCTGTCCCCCCTGCTTTGAGACTAATCAGAAAGACATCCCCTGAACCAGCTTGGAATGCATCAACCCGTTTTTTGCGCTCTGCCACTGAAGTACTGCCATCTAAATATTGATAATTAATACCTTGCTGTTCGAGGTAATCTCTGATAATGTGCAAATGGTCAACAAACTGACTAAACACTAACGCTTTATGACGATTTTCCAGCAGTTCACCCAGCACTTCACCAAAAAGTTGCAACTTGGAACTGGATAATTCCGTATCAGGCATAACCAAACTAGGATTACAGCAAGCACGACGCAGTTTCATAATCTCAGCCAAAACTTGCAAATGTTTCTTTCCTGCTTCTGCATCACTTTCGGTAAGTTTAGATATGGCCTGGCGGCGCAACGCTTCATAGAACGCCTTTTCCTCTCGACTTAATTCCACATGAAGGAGAATTTCGGTACGAGATGGCAACTCTTCTAATACCTGATTTTTCGTCCGCCGCAACAGAAATGGTTGAATAAGTTTTTTGAGTTTATTACGTGCAAGTTTATCCTGATATTTTTCAATGGGGGTAGCAAAGCGTTGATTAAAGCTTTCAAAAGAACCCAATAACCCAGGATTAATAAAGCGGAACAAATTCCATAACTCACCCAGGTGATTCTCAATCGGAGTCCCAGTAGTCAGCAACTTAAAATTAGATTTTAGGTTCATAGCTGCCTGAGAACGTTTAGTGGTCATATTTTTAATCGCCTGGGCTTCATCCAGAACAATTGTTTGCCACTGTACACCAGAAAGCATTTGCGCTACTTCTTCCTGCTGCAACAAACCATAACTGCATACCAACATATCCAATGGTTGTAAACCATCCAATAATTTTTGGCGGTTAGCACCAGAAAATTGAATAATGTTTAAGGTTGGGGCAAACTTCTGCGCTTCACTTACCCAATTCATGCACACAGAAGTTGGGGCAATAATTAGGGTTGGCCCTTCATGGGCGTTTCTGAGAATGACAGCTAATGCCTGCAAGGTCTTACCGAGTCCCATTTGGTCTGCCAAACAAGCTCCTACACCCCAATGTGCCAGACGTGCTAGCCAACAAAAACCCTCCATCTGGTAGTCACGTAGTTCTGCAATAAGCGTAGATGGCAGTTCTGGTTGGAGGTTCTGCACTTCCTTGAGACGCTCTCTATGTGCCTTCCAGTGTTTATCTGCTTTTACTTTACCTACCTCATCGACAAAATCCTCTAATCCTAATGTTGCTAAGGGGTGAAAACGAATACCTTTATTATGCTTTTCCGAAAACATCCGCAATTCGTCGAGGCGTTTCCGAAAAGCTTGAGTTAAAGCCAGAAATTGACCATCACCAAGGGGGATAAAACGGCTGGGGGTTTTCTCCAATAGTTCTAGTAGTTGCTGCATATCCAACACCAGGTCATTATTCAATTTCAACTCCCCTGTGGCTGCAAACCAGTCTTGCTGACGTTGAATTGATAAATTAAAGTCTTTCAAGTCGGCATTGTGACTAACACGCAGTTTTTCTCCTTGTGGCCATTCTATGACTACGTTATTTCCCAGCGTTTGCAGTTCTAGCAGCAGTTCTAAACAGTCTTCTGGATCGTCTATAATCCATTCACCATCTTGTTCTTCAATTTGAGTCAAGGTGGCGCAAGCGGCTATAGCGTCTTTGGCAAGTTGCTTCTCTTCAGACAGATTTCGTCTGGTTTGGAGACGTTTACCGTCAATCTCGGCAATTACAGTTTCACCACCTGTACCAGGACGGTAGTAGGGGCCACCTTGGGCAAAGGGACGTGACAAAAGGCTGATTTTCAAGCCGGCATTGGCAGGTAAAAGGTGAATATGGGGGAGAGTTTGGGCGGGTACTTCTTCTGCACCTTCTGAACCGCCACCAATGTCAGAATGTACGGTAACGATGCCAGAGACGGCATTTATGGCTGCTAAAACTTGCTTTTCTGCGATCGCAGGCACATTTAATTTATTATCTATACCAATAATCTCTGCAATGCGTCTGTGTTCGGCAGTAATTTCAATGACTTTGATGCGGGTTGGGGTTTCTTTGATATGCAGAATATTTTGTGATTCTAGTAATTTGGGAGAAAATTCCAACGTGAGACGGCCAAGTTTTTCTTTCTTAACTAGTAGTTCTGGTTCTCCTTTAACAATTTCTACACGGATATTAGGTGTATCTTCCCAAAAAACCAAGGGGTGTCCAATTAAAGCAGAGATGGCTTTTTCACCGAAGGTATAATCAACTTTGCCGTAATAGCCATCACTATATGCCTCAATACAACTACATACCCGCATATCTTGGGGGGTGATGTAATCAAACTCAGATAATCCACTACTCAGGCGCTTGAGGGCTATAGGGCGACCTTTACTCCACTCGCCTTTTGCATTAACTTTCTGTTCCTTTGGTTGCAATACACATCTGCTGGGATAGAAGGTGATGAACCATGCTAAACGCAGTTCCGATTCTGGTTTTAGGGATGTTTGTGGTTCTTTTTGGAGATTTGCCAAGGCATTGAGGCACATTTCCCAAGCTTCTTGGGGTCGAATTAAATCTACGATGGAATGGAAGTTGCTATCTTCTCGCAGTGCCTCTGCAAGTTGTTTATAGTTACTGCTGGGTTTGATTCGGGATAGGAGTTCTGCGGTTTCCATTGCCAACCAGTGATAACCAGAGGTGAGCGATCGCCGATACAATGGTTCTAGTAAATTAAGTAAGCGTTTTTTAGCACTCTCAGCATCCATCCAGTAAAGGCATAGTGAACAAAATAATGTTTGTAAGCTATTTTCTTCTTCCACGGAAGAAATATGACCACTGACTACAAATTGTTTTTGAGTAATATCACCAAGGTGTACTTGCAGTAACATTTTCAGTCTACCATAAGTGAACCTGAGCCAATGATCCCCTTGACGGGACATCAAACTGGTATACCCTTCTGCTTCTTTGAGGCGTTGCGCTGAACCATCTTTTAAAAGTGCGAGGATGAAAAATAAGCCCCCAATTGTATTGAAATATATTTGGCGTTTGCCTGTAGCCTTTTTGATGGCTTTCAAGGCATCTTTATAATATTTGATAGCTTGTTCATTCTCACCCCGCAGAAAACTTAACCAACCCCAAAAGATAGCAGCATTATTTTGATATTCATTTGATATCCGCTCTAGACTTTCTTGTGCTTCTTGGGTACAACCCTGTAACAACAGTTGTTCTGTCAAAATCAGATGCAGATAATCTGAGCAATGTTTTCCAGGTGTAGAGCATTCTTCTTCCAGCAGCATCAACGCATCTTCAGAAGCGGATAATTTTAAGGCTGAATTGAAGAGAATACTGGATATACCACTTTCATATAATCCTTGTGGAAGGGTGTTAAACCAATCTGCATCAAATGGATTATTGTATATCTGCTCAAAGATATTTTCTATTACTATTTTTTCTTCGCTATCAGCGTACTTCTGGTAAGCTTCAATTTGCTGATTAATAAAACTAAGGTCTTGGCGATAAATACCAATGCGGATTTCTCTGATACACTGGCGCAGACTGGAGAATATCCGAGAATCTCTGTTCCAGTGAGTACGTATTGGTAGCTTCTCTTCTACTGCTGTGACGAGGATTTCAAACTGTCCGGTTTGTACAGCATGACGAGTAGCTATTTCTGTGAGTAACGGATGACATTCAGCACCTTGTCTGCTCTCCTGTACTAACAAGCCTGCTTTTAACAATTTATCAATTTGGTGACTGAGGGTTTTAGTAACCCAAGGTTTATTGTTTTCATCTAAAGCGTTAATTTTACTAAAACAACTTACAAATGAATTTTTGTCTATCGGTGCATAAATTACCGAAAATAACTGAATAATTTTTTGTATGGAAGAATGTAACTCGAAATATTTCCTTGCGAGTAGTGCTTGTTGTATTGTAGAATTAGGCTCAAAAATAGTCATATTATTTATTCAGTTCTTTAAATAATTCCATTAATTTACGTTTGCGTCCATGAGCCGCTTCTAGTTGTGAGCGATAAGCAGACCATTCAGCTTTTTGTCCAAGGTGAAGATACGCAGCTTTTACTTTTTTGAGCCAATTAACCGCAGCGTCATAACGGTCAGCTTTTCCTTGTTCCATAATTGGTTCTGCCCGTCTGCGAGCGTTATCAATTACCCAATCTGCACGATGGGAAACTGCTGCATCCATGACTCGATGTACCAATTCTGAAGCATAGTAAGTATCTCTTTCTACTGTTTTAATTGCATCATCAATTAATCCTTCATGGAGGAAAATATCAACTTGAGCTTCTTTTATTCCCCAATCTGGCTGCTCTCGTAGTGTTTGCAGTAAATCTTGTTTGACCGTCAACCAAGTTTCTCCTGCATAGTCTTGAATCTTACCATAGTCTCGAAACGATGGTCTGATTTTAAAAGCAATGATGCTAGCAGTTAAGGCAGTGGCATTATCTTCTAATCCTTGGGCTAAATTACTTGTCCAAGTAGCAAATTCATATAAACAGTTACCTGTTAGATTTATACCAGCAAGGCATATTTCCAATGCTTCAACGAAATAACCATCTTCTCGCAATATTTTTGCCAAGGCAAAACCCTCTTCTGCTCTTTCCATCAGGATTTTAGCCGCAGACATGGCTTCTTCTACTCTTCCTAAAGCTGCTAATTGCGTCAGGTATTGCAGAGTCATTTCTTCTGCTAAAGCTAGATTTAAATACTCTGTATAACGATTTTGACGTTCAAGAATTTGCAAGCGAATCAATGCTAAATCATCAGCAAAGCTTGGTCGTTCATTTTCCCAAAGTTCTGCGGTATCATCTCCTTGCATAATTTGTTGAAGTGGTTCATAATCCCAACCTTGACGCAATGCTTCTAAACTCATACTAAAGTCTGCACTGATTTCGTCTTGCCATGATTCCAACATCAATTGCAAATTTACTATTTCTCCTGTAGACATTTCTGCACACAAAATTGCTTCTGTCCAGGCGCTATCAAGAGGTTCTGCAATGGAATAACTGTCTCCACCGTAATCTAGCAACTCGTCCCATTCTTGGGCATAAGTTTCGGTAATAGTTTCGAGAATTGCGATCACATTATTGCCATCTCCATTTTCTGCTAACTCCCGCGCTTTCTCAATTACAGCCAGCAAATCATCTGTAAATGGATCTTCTTCTGAACCATACTCTAATTCTTTCAATCCATCCCGCAAAATCCACTTGACATGAGAGCGGAAAGGTGATATGTCAATTTTGCTTTGGCGGGTAGAGGGCTGTTTTGTTTTTGGTTTTGGTAAGTCTATCAAACTGACAAACTCATCAATATCATCAATTATTTCTGGTCTATTTTCCACCAGTTCTTGCAGTAATCGCTGAGTTTGAAGAAGATCAAGGCGATTTAATAACTGTTCTAGCGTTGGACGTTCTTCAATAATCTCTGATTGACGCGAACAGCTTAATAAGGTGGCAACGATATGTTTGCACCAACCATCATAATCATAGACAATAACCCTACTACAGAGCGCCCTATCTCTTCACCCTCTTCTTTTGGCTAAGATATTGTTATGGAATACGGCATTGATGCACTTATTTACTCAGTACCCTAACGAGTGATGAACTGTGGGGCGTGATTTCAGGTTTGAGGATATTGAACCGTCCAAGTTTGCTCAACTGGTCACAGATGCGCCCGATTGGACAAAGTGGATAGGTTGATTGTGAAACTGTTGTTGTCAGTATCTTTACCAACTTTTTCAGATATTCTGAAGCTGATGAGCTTTTATCACAACAAGACAGACAAACAGTTACGCAAGCATGTAACAAATGGTCAACACAGCGTAAACGCTACAAACGCATCATCACATCTGTTGTAGATTCTTGAAGGCATTAAGCAGGTACTGTATCGAAATTTCAATTAATCACGGCACACAAACCAACGAATTGCTATTCTCTAATTCAACAAAAGCAAGCATTCTTAACACAAGGTAGAACATAACATGGAATCTACACAAAACAAATGGGCATTAGTCACAGTTGGAAACCGAGGGATTGGGTTTGCCATCGCTCAAGGTCTACTGGCAAAAGGCTACTCGATAATTATCACTTCCCGCTCGTTTGATAACGCAAAACTTGCGGCCCAGAAACTTCAACCAAAGGTAATTCCTCTCAAATTGGATGTCACTGATGATCGTTCTATCAACCAAGCAGTAAAAACCCTGCACCAGAAAATTACTCGGTTAGATGTTTTGATTAATAATGCTGGCGTGTATCCAGATAAAGATGTAAATATTCTTACCATTTCTCGTGAGTTACTTGATTCCACGATGAATGCCAACACCTTTGGTGCAATTCGAATGGTACAAGCATTTTTACCCCTGCTGGAAAAATCCCCTGATGCTAGAGTTGTCAACGTTTCAAGCGGATATGGAGCATTAGAAGACTTGTCTTATGATGTCCCAAGTTACTGCCTATCAAAGCTGGCATTAAATGGTGCAACAATTATGCTGGCACAAGCTGCACAATCTTTTGGGATTGTTGTCAATTCCATTTGTCCGGGGTGGGTTAAAACAGATATGGGTGGGTCATCAGCACCGCGCACGCCAGCAGAAGGAGCCGACACTGCTATTTGGTTGGCTACTGATGCTCCACGCAATATAAACGGTAAATTTTTGCGAGATCGTAAAGTAATTTCTTTTTAGATGTTAATTGTCGTTATAGTTTTTTACCTTGAAAAAGCATACATATATCTTCATATCTTCTATGGCTTGAAAAACCCCACCTTCTCTCGACGTATTTAATAATGGATTTATTTGACCAGCATCTTGCAAAAATAACTGAAAAAGAAGCACCACTGGCGGCTCGGATGCGTCCACGGACACTTGACGAATTTATTGGTCAAGACCATATTATCGGGCAAGGAAGGCTACTGCGGCGTGCTATTAGTTTGGATCAACTGTCTTCCTTAATCTTTTCTGGGCCACCAGGGACTGGCAAGACTACTTTAGCGCGGGTTATTGCCAACACCACCCGCGCTCACTTCATCGCTATCAATGCTGTACTCTCAGGAGTTAAAGAAATTCGAGCGGCAATTGAAAAAGCCCAAGAACAGCGCAAGTTTCATAATCAACGAACTATTCTTTTTGTCGATGAAGTCCATCGTTTTAACAAGTCTCAGCAAGATGCTCTATTGCCTTGGGTAGAGAATGGGACAATCATTCTCATTGGTGCTACCACCGAAAATCCTTTTTTTGAAGTCAATAAAGCACTGGTTAGCCGTTCGCGAATTTTTCAACTTCAGCAATTAACTGATAAAGATTTATACAAAATTGTTGAGCAAACACTAGCTGATTCGGAACGCGGTTATGGCAAGTTAACAGTACAAATTGACACAGATGCTTTAGCTCATCTAGTTAATGTTGCCAATGGTGATGCTCGTTCGTTATTGAATGCTTTGCAACTGGCTGTAGAGACTACACCCCCTGATGCTACAGGTGTTATTCATATTCCCCTAGCAGTAGCAGAAGAATCAATTCAACAACGTGCTGTTTTATACGACAAAGAAGGGGATGCCCATTTTGATACCATCAGTGCTTTTATTAAGAGCTTACGAGGTTCTGACCCAGATGCAGCACTCTATTGGCTGGCCAAAATGGTTTATGCCGGTGAAGACCCGCGCTTCATCTTCCGTCGTATGTTAATTCTTGCCAGTGAAGATGTCGGATTGGCTGACCCACAAGCAGTTGTCGTTACAAATGCTTGTGCTGAAGCATTTGATCGCGTGGGAATGCCGGAAGGACGTTATCATTTGGCGCAGGCAGTACTTTATTTAGCGACTGCACCAAAATCCAATAGCATTATGGGCTTTTTTGATGCTTTAGCCGCAGTAGAAATTGAAAATGTTACTCCCGTTCCCACTCATCTTAAAGATGCCAATCGCGATCAAAAAGGTTTTGGACATGGGGCGGGTTATCTCTATCCTCACGCTTATCGAGATCATTGGGTAGAACAGCAATATTTACCCACCAGCTTGCAAGGTCAATTGTTTTATCAACCTTCAACCCAAGGTTATGAACACCAAATCGCAACACAAGTGGCGCGTCGTCGGGAAGCCCAACTTGCTGCAATAGTAGAAGGTATTGGTGTTGCACCAATGGAAGTCATGACTTATGGAACTGTTGACCGAGCAGATGAGCGCTGGTTGCAACGCACACTTTCTCAGGTAAGTACACAATTAGCATCTGTGCGCGAACGCATTTTCACTTTCGCCCAATTACAACGTCATCATTTAGTATTGGATCTAAATGCCGCCACTGGTTTACTTACTTGGGAAGCAATCCGGCAAGTTCCTGAAGGTGGGGTTTATGCCTGTGTTCGCAATCGCTCTGATGCCAATGCTTTAATAGAACTTGCTGCGGCACTTCCTGAAACAATGCGACCAATAATTTTTACTGCATCTGTTGCACAGATACCTGCTATGCTGGCATCTCTTGCACCAAATGTACAGTTTGACTCTATTATTGGGCGCAATGTACTAGCCTCGGAACTAGACAAGGGACTTGCTGCTCAAATTTTAGCTCAATTGCTCCCGCACTCAATCAAGCTTATTTTAAGTGAAACAGTACCTCGTCATACCCAAAGGTTTTACCGCTTACTGCCCAGCCAAAATCTCGATGTCCAATTGTATGAGCGATTAGTTTTAGCGGAAGAAGCTATTTATACAGATGCCTCTGACCCCATGCTTAACTGGGATGCTGATGATTTGCGTCACGCTTTTGCCTCAAATGGACACTGCGTACAAGTAGTTCTTGAGCAGTATTTGACACCTATGCACATCTCTGGTAATTTTATCAAGCGTTTATTTACTGCTAATCCTAATCGACCAAGTTATGCAGATCGTCTAGCTGCTAATTTGACAAGTGAGGAAATAAATATTATTAAAAATTTATTTGTTCGTTACTTACTCAACAAATCTGTTAATTGGTCAAGCACTGTGGCATTTTTAAATATTACCGCATGAACATAATAGGCTCTCAAATCACAGTCATTTATAATTATGATTTTCACTCCTGCAATTACTCGGAAGTACGTCTTAATCAAAACGGAGAACTGAAGCTTAGGTAATATTTTTCCTTGCCTTCGCTTTATTTGTAGATGAGTATGAACTGTTCAAAAGGATTTTAGAGAATTATGTCAATTAAAAAACACATTAATCTGAATGTTGGAAGTTTTCTTAATACCGCAGATAAAAAGATAGTTGTCAATTTAGCTACTGAAGATATTTTAACTTTAATCACGCAAGAGTTAAAAACTCGTTACTCCCCAGAAACTCAAAAACAATTACTTGAGGAGAGTTCCCAGTTGTTGCCTGATTTCGTGCTACAAGAATTATTAAAGCGCCAAGAACAGGTAGTAAACGTTAACCCCGATACCTTAATAGTGGTTAACTGTCAAATAGCAGAGACAGAAGCCGATGATTTGGGATTTGATTTAAATGTCGAAGCATATTTTGTAATTGCAGATACAACAGGTCAAAATCATTTTCGCGCTAATAGGATCGGACTTTGGTCAAATATATGGGGTGATGAAGAACGGCTTTTCAATTTAGAAGATGAACTAGGCGACCAATTCTGGAGTAATTATCAAATCCAGTTGCTTTTTGATGAAAAAAATCAGCAAACAATTGAACTGTCCGTCTCACAAACAGATGATTATGCCGCGAGGTTAGAATTTGACCCATCGCTGAAAAGGTTTTCACCATCTATAGTTCCCTTTACGGATAATGATTTTTAAAAATTATCAATCAGAATACATGCGTCAGTCGTCAGAATACAGGAAAGGTATTCTGACCGATAAGCCGAAAAAATAACTCTAATGTAGGTCATTGTTGTGGTCAAGGGATTTACTAATTTTGTCTATCTTTGCTCAACGTTCAGCATTCATTCGCAGTTTTCTAAAACTGGCATCTGTAAATGTTCTTTCAAATCTAATGGTTCCGTTGGCAGGACTAATAGATGTAATGTTTTTAGGGCATTTAACGGAGATTCGTCATTTAGCAGGTGTGGCAATAGCAACAATTTTATTCAATTATATTTATTGGACATTCGGTTTCTTACGCATGGGTACAACTGGAATGGTTGCACAGGCTATAGGGCGTAAAGATAACCAATCGGCAGTACTGATTGGTTTACAGCATGGAATTTTAGCACTGATATTAGGACTTGCCATCCTGATATTTCAAAAACCTTTACAAATATTAGGGTTTGCAATTCTAAGTGCAACACCAGAAGTTAAAACTTCTGGTGTTGATTTCTATAATGCTTTAATATGGGGTGCCCCAGCAACATTGATTAACTTTGTCTTGATTGGTTGGTTTCTTGGACAAGCCCAAAGTAGTAAAGTTTTGTTGCTTTCAGCTATTAGTAATTGTGCAAATGTACTACTTGATTATCTATTTATTGTTCAGTGGGGATGGTCAAGTAGAGGAGCTGGGTTAGCGACAGCCACTAGTCAGTATCTGATGCTAATAGTAGGTACTTTGCTATATTGTCAAACAATTTCATTTAAACAAATACAAGCTTCAATTGGGGAAGTATTTAACCTATCTGCTTTAAAATCAGTTTTCATGCTGAATGGAGAAATTATTATTCGGACTTTCGCTTTAATTTCGACAATGGCGATGTTTAGCAATCTCAGTTCTATGTTAGGAACTGAAATTCTGGCGACAAATACCCTGCTTATGCAATTGGTGAGCTTGGCAGCATATTTCATTGATGGCTTGGCATTCGCTACTGAGAGCTTGGCTGGAATTTTTCAAGGTAGTGGAAATATTACTTCTTTAAAACAACTGTTGCAAACTTCTGTAGTCAGTAGCTTAGTTATAGGATTAATGTTTGCTACTGCATTTATTTTTGCCCCAGAATCACTGTTAAGATTGCTGACCAATCATACTGATATTATCAATAATTTACGTTCTTATATTCCTTGGTTGTTACCAGTTTTGGGTTTTGGCTCAGTCGCTTATGCGCTAGACGGTTATTTTCTCGGGTTGACTCAAGGTCATACACTTCGCCAAGCTATGCTGAAAGCCACTGTAATCGTTTTTATTCCATCAGCAATTACAGCAATGTATTTCCATAATAGTCATTTACTATGGCTATCAATGTCTTTATTTATGGCAGCAAGAACAATAACTTTGGCATTGTGTGTACCAAAATCATTTTCTACAAGACAGGGATGAATACAGAATAAATCTATCTTCACGGGAAATGTATATTTTCAATTATCTATTTTGCCCTTGAGTGATGCCTACGCCAAAATGATTGATGCTGGAGTAAAAAATAAGCTTTTGAGTTCATTACGAAGTTAAAAGTGGGGACTGAAATCAACTTTCTTGCTTGATTTTGAGTCACCACCACTGACTACCAATCTTTGACAAAAAATTATCCTAGCTTACCCTCATCACTCCTATAAGTCATAGCTCTGGGCTTCCGTTTTCTAAGAGGGACTACTGATTTCTTGGGTGCTTGTGGCGGACGACATCTTTCACAGTAGAGCGGTCGGACACCAAAGGTTTCTCGTTGTGTGGGTTGTTCGCACTGCTTACACACAAAGTTGAAAACGCGAGTGTGAATTTCCCGCTTATGCGCTCTGACGGTGTACTCTCGGACATCAATTGTTTTGCTGGGCATTGACTGATTACTGTTGTGGACTTACTTCTTTAATATAGTTTTTCGTCTTAGTTCTACAAGATCCGTGCATCATCTGACGAAAGTAATTCTACTTAATCAATTAAATACTCTTGCATATCGCTTTGTCGATGGCGGAGAATACTTATCGCCTTGACCTGGATTTGACGAATCCGCTCTCGGCTGAGGTTTAGCTGTTGGCCAATCTGAGCTAGATTGAAATGCTGATCGTTCTCTAGCCCAAAGTTTAAAGTTAACACTTGACGCTGTATAGGTGTCAATGGTTCTAAGAATTTAGCTACATCTTGCGATAGAAGTTCTTGGCTAAGGAGTTTTTCTGGTGAAGCGGCATCGCTGGCTAAAATTTCGCCCAATTCTGTCTCTTTTTCATCTCCCACTTGTTTATTTAAAGAAATGGCTGTGCGAGAAGCAGTGAGATATTCTCGAAGCTTATCTGTGCTTATGTTTAATGCTGATGCAATTTCTTCGGCAGTGGCATGACGACCGAGTTTTTGAAAGCTTTCTCGCTGTACTTTCTTAATTTTGGTAAGTATTTCAGTGAGATGAACAGGCAATCTAATAGTGCGCGATTGTTCTGCTATAGCGCGTGTAATCTCTTGACGAATCCACCAGTAGGCGTAGGTCGATAGCTTATAGCCCCGATTGGGATCAAACTTTTCTATACCCCTTTGTAAACCGATTGCTCCTTCCTGAATCAAATCTAAAAATTCCAAATTGCGGTTCTGGTATTTCTTGGCAACAGAAACTACTAGTCGCAGGTTAGCTGTCACCATTTTTTGTTTAGCCTTTTGACCAAGGTGTAGTGCTGCTCGAACTTGTGCTTCGGTTTTTTCAACAGCGTTGGCTAATTCTGTCATTGTTGGTTCGCGGTCTAGCTGTTGAGTGAGTTCATTTTTAGATTGCTCAATGACAATCATTTCTTGTACCTGTCTACCATAAGCAATTTCTTCCTCTGGCTTTAATAAAGGATACTGACCAATTTCTTGCAAATAGATGCGAACCATGTCGGAACTCAGGCTGGACATACAAACTTTTCGACTTTTTTAAACCAGGGGATTTAAAAGTATAAATCAAATAGCTCATTAAAATTTTCTATTTTTAACCGAGTACCTACCGTGGGTTTAAATCCCGCAGTTCAAAAAATAAGCAAGTTTTGGGTCGGGGTCTAAATCCCCATCACAAAACTTAATTACGAATTACGAATTATTTAATAGCCAAGGCATATCAATGCAGTCCTCCCTGAAGCAACCTCTGCTGTAACCTTGTGTACCGCCGTTGGTCATCAGTAGAGCGCACCGCCAGAGATATCGCTTTTTTTGCTCCAACTACGATCGCTAATTTCTTGGCACGGGTAAGCCCAGTGTAAAACAGGTTCCGAGTCAACATCATATAGTGCTGCATATAGATTGGCAGAACTATCACCGGATATTCTGAGCCTTGGCTTTTATGAATAGAAATGCTCCAGGCAAGGGCAATTTCATTCAGGTCAGCGTAATCGTAAACCACAGTCCGCTCACCATACAGTACTGTAACTTCCTGCTCGACAGTATCAATGGTGAGGATTATTCCCAAGTCGCCGTTGAAAACTTCGCGGTTGTAGTCGTTGGTTAGCTGGATGATGCGATCGCCCTCGCGTAACAAATTCCCACCTCTGTTAATCTCCACCTTGCTCGAACTGGGTGGGTTGATCAACTGCTGCAATACTGTGTTCAGGTTACGAGTCCCGATTACTCCCCGTGTCATCGGGCAAAGCACTTGGACATCAGTGGCAGGATTAAAACCTAAGCGTGGAATCAAATCGGTAATCAACTCACAGATTGCCTGTACACCATGTTCAGGC
>NZ_JBIQNW010000089.1:0-17604 GCF_047228265.1 Nostoc sp. UIC 10607
TTATCCTGACTAGTCGCTTTTGACTTACCTTTCTTTGGTGCAGGTGGTGCTGCTGCTCTTTGCGCTTTCTTAGCTGCTGACTGGACTGTGGCTTTATCCTCCTTAGACGCTTTGAGAAATCTCGGTGCAATTTCTTGGGGTAGCGCAGTCAGTGCAACAAAACCGAAGACATCACGCCCTGGCAGAAATTTCGCCTTGATTGTGACAAAGGCTGCGCGTCCTTGCTCCTCTTTAGCCACCTTGGGATTAAATCTGAAGGGTCGGACGGGTGCATCCTTCCATAGCAAGGGTATATGACTTGCCTTCATGAATTTCACTTTTCGGGCAGGCTCGGACTGCTTAATAAATTCGAGTCTTTCATCAGAGAAATTTCGGAACACGGAGATACAGGGAGTTGAGCAGACAGGAATGAACTGCCATAATCCTGATAATTTAAACTCCAGGTCTTCTAACTCCCCTGAAACGGCATCTAGTTTTCGCCCTCTGTCAAAGCCCACTAATTGAAAAGCGATGCGGTTGCTCTCTGCGTGGAAAGTGAATTGCCTTTGGATAAACAACCAAACGCTGATTATGGTTGCTAGTATTTTCTATTTCCTTCTTGAGAGCGTTTAATACATTCCATTGTCGCTTCGAGTAGAAAAGTGGGTATTCATAGCTACCGATAGTAACAGTGCTTTGTCCATCAGCAGTAAAGTTGACCGACCCAGTAATTACCCCAACAGCTTGAAATATTGCTGCTGGCGATTCAATTTCTGTTGATGTTGACGTATCAACATTTACTTGCTCTTCATTGGATGGAGTTTCAACTGTCGGTACTGCTTGGGTTGACTCTGGCGAGGTAAGTTCAGCAGATGCCATGATTATTGTTCTTTGATTGTTAATAGGGGAGAAATCGCAATCTAATTCAATCTTAATTGTCTATCGAGTGTCTACATGACTGGCGGCATTGTTGATGCTGCCAAATTCCCTAATCGGGTTTTAGATCGGTGACAATAACTGTTAACTGATTTAACACCCTAATGCAGAAATTTTATCCAATCACTCCTGAAGATTTCTATGGAGCATACTTTACCCTTAAAGCCTCGATACTCAATTGTTGCGCTACAAAAATATGAAGACATTAGTTGAACGCTCTTAATGATTCCGACTTGCCACTTGTGAACACTGTCGTTGAAAAACTCAACTTTATCCCCAACTTTCACTGACGGGCGAGATAATTCGTTTTGGGTGGTATTTATCAATTCACCATCTTGTTGAGGAGAAAACCCAGCTACAGCAGGGGTGTCCAGGCTGTCCAAAGAGTTTTCGGCAAGACTTACTTGTTGGACAGGCTCAAACCCAGTCACAGTAGGGCTGTCCAGGTTGTCCACAAAGTCTTGGGGGACTGAAGGGTTATCAGTTACATCAACGAATTGATTAACTTCACTTTCAAAATTTTCTTTATCTTTTTTTTCCAATGCTAATTCTTGGGGGAGGACAATTGGACAGGGTGGACAGCCAAGCTGTGTAAGGGTTTCAGCCTGTCCAGGGTCAAATTCTGGGGTATTTAGTGGGTGGACAGGGTGGACAGGTAAGCTGTGTAAGGGTTCTGGGGTTTTAGTAGGATGAAAAAACTCCTCAAATTCTTCTATTCCCCCTTCAAGGCATTTATCTTTAAAGCAATACCAAAATTCCGAAGAGGAAAGTGAAGAATCCGGTGGCCCCTCCGGTACTTTCATCTCAAAGACCCCAGCCAGTGGTTCAATGAATGCAAAGTGGGACTGAATTCTTTCACGCTTTCCGTTGACCGTGGGTGTCCAGCTACGTTCCTTGAAGTTTTGGGGCAAGACTGTTTTTAAATGGCTAATAAATTTGGACATCCCCAAAGGAGCATAACCATGTTCCCGGCAGTAAAGTACATACCAACTGTGTAAACGACTTTGTGGGATAAATGTTTCGGTCGTTGAGGGGCGTAAGCACAAATCCACAAAGGATTTGGTCGAGTCCCCGTACAAAGATGCCTCTAGCGCCAGATTCTTTGCCCGATCTGAAGAAGGAGGCGATAACAAAATGCGATCGCGTTCTGCTCGTGGCATCGCTAAAGCCCAAGAAATTATGTCCGACTTCACCTCTTGTAGCTTCAGCCACAAGTCTGGGTCAGGGGTTATATCTCGGTTTTTTACTGGGATTGGGTAAGCTCGACGCATCCAGCCGTCGCCAGCATTTTCGATTTGTAGATGACTTACAGAGGCAATCCAAAACCGAATGTACCACTGGATTGAATAAGCTACTGGATTGAATAAAGCGCGTCCGCTCATTGGCCCATTGTCAACTAATTCGTAAAAAGCTCGGACTCCTTCGGCATAACCTCCTACGTCAGGGAATCCAAATATCCGCTTTCCACTTAAATATTGATGCCGTCCTTCAGGTGTAGAAATATCCGCAAAATGTGTGGCGCTACTAGAGCCGGACTCGCCAAATAAACTACTCCAAAACCTTCCCAATGTCCCCTTGCCCCCACCACTTAAGCCAATTAAGTGGGGAAACCGACCATAAGGGGCAGTTGGGTCTAAAAACATACTCGTGAACGCCCGAATCACTTCAACCAATTCTGACCCAAAGCTTTCATTTAGAAATTTGAGAAAAACTTCTGGGCATGGTTTGTTGGCTTCATAATCGTGGGGAATGATATTAGTGAGGTAAAAATCTTTGCGATGAGGCATTTGTTCACCAGTTCGCAAATCAACAACACAATTGTTAAACCCTAATAAATGAGTATTGGTTGGCAGTGGTTCTGCTGGTTCTAAGCGACTGCGGCAATATTTAAAGGCAGATTCCTTGTGTGCGTTAGTTTCGTAAGGTTTGGTTATTCTCCAACCAAATGTCTTTGTGTAAGAGAGCTTGTAAGCGGATTCTCCAGCGTCAGCGAGGAGCTTGTAAGCTTTATTATCATCTTGGTGCTGCCATTGCTTATTCTCTTGTGACCACTTGTAAAAGGATGAATTTACTACCATCCATTCAGTTTTCGGAAAGATTTTTCGGTAAGCCCAGCCATCAAAAGTACCCGCCGTCACGCAGTTAGAATAGGGTAAATTCATGGCAGTGCATACAGGCAAGTAAAATGCCTCTGGGTCTGCTAGGTCAATATCTATTTGGGAATTAGATAAATCCGTAACTTCTTTTTCAATAGTTTCGGATTCTGCCAAATCTTGCGATCGCTGCGCTACGGCCGCGTGAATCTCCTGCTCTAACCGACGGATAAATTCTGGTGTTTCCATCTGCCCCAAGATTTCTTTGATGTCACTTGATTTATATGGTAAATCGGGGCAGATGTCGTGAGGGTTAATTCCAATAAATCCAATCCCAACCTCGGCTGCACAGTCCTGGCAGGTCTGGAGTTTCTTTAGCCCAGTGTCATCGGGGTCATGCAGAAAAACAATTAATCCTATGCCTGCTTCAATTGCGCGTTGATATTCTCTTGTGATAGTCTTTTTATCCCATCCACTGCCTTGGAACGTAATCCCAGCAAGACCATGCTTTCGACCAACTTCTACGCATCCCTCGCCTTCATGCTGGAGTAGTGCTGGGGTGACATTTACTGATTTAGCAGAGGCTAAAGCTTCATCAATGCGATATGCTCCCCAAGGCAAATCGCCTTTTTTCATTTGGGGTGTGCCATCTGAAAGCCTATGCCATTGCCGAAAGGTCTTGCTGTAACCTTTCTCCTTATTGGCATCTGGCCACTGGTAGCGAACCACCCATTGCGACTCTGAGTAAGGATAAATTGTTTCGGTGGCACTGCCCTCAACATCTTTTGGTGGTCTACTCGTTAATTTTTTCGGTTGGGGTATATCTGTTACAGTATCCGTCAACATCACTAAACCTAATTCACCATCTGGAATTGGTGCTGGTTTGGGCAAGATTCTCTTAGGCTTCGCAGCCAAACGGTTTAGAGATGGAGTGTAATTAGCTCCTGCCCTTTCTGCCACCACTTCAGCCCAGGGTTTAATTGCCTCTCTGACATGTTTGCACTCACAGCCGTTAAAGCATTGATACTTTCCGGTTTCTGGGACGATAGATAAGTCATTACCCCCACAAACTGGACAAATAAACTTATCTTTAGCTTTGGATGGCTCTAACTGGTCTTGAAAATTTCGGATGTCGAAGGAGGCAAACGCCCCTGGCATAACGGAGCCGCCAACGGCCTGAGATCCTTTTAAAAGGGCTACCATTGTGAAATCCTTGTGAGGTAAATTGTGTGGGCTTTACCTCCCCTGAAGATTCACCAAAATTTTAATTAAATTTCTCTATAACCCTTTGTAGAAAGTTGTAAGAAGTACTAGGAACTGATAACATTAGGTTATAAAGAAATTTAATAGAGATAAAATTACGGGGTGTCTTCTAGGACTATTAAACAACTTGCTTGTAACAAGTTGAGTCTTGGGGAGGCATTCTTTTCTTATGTATATCTGCTGATGTAACACTGAGAAAAGATGAAACTACAGGTGTAGTTTCATCTCATAATAGCTGATATCTCCTTAATTTTGATATTTCATTTGCAAATTTTTATTTTTAAAAATTTATTTTTTATCTTCAAAGTCTTATATATCAAAACTTTCAAGCTTTTTATATATTATTTGAAAATCAAAAATCTTCCTCTTTATCAAGTAATTAAGGAAGTGAATAATTAAAATTATTTATTTTATTTAACAAGCGTTCTACGTATTAATTTTGTCTCAATTAATTCAGTTAGTAACTTTATACCAACTTAGTTAGTATAAAGTTGGTATCCCACTAAATCAGCGCTAAAAGACGGTGTTTATTGAGTAGTCGCAATCACTCTCATCTCTTATTGGTTATTGTAATCCTATTTAGGATAAAAACTATTTTAGTTTTTAGATATTGACTCTTTATATTTTTGTGCTTCCTCATCAGGTAGTTCCATCCACCATTTGATCAAAGCTCTTTCCACATCTTCCATACGTAGCTGTAAAGCCGCACACCTGCTTTTGAATTGCGCGTGCATCTCTGTTGATACACGGCATCGAATAAAGGTGTGGTCTTTTGTATCGGTCACTATAAGCACTCCTAAAATCCTTTAATCCTAACTATAACTTTTTCTTTATTCTTTTGATATTTATATAAGCAGTTCTAACCCTATAATCCTATAATCCTTTAATCCTATTTAGGATTTTATGTTATTGTATAGACATGAGCGCAAAACGGACGATGAAGCGCGTGAAATGCCACACCAAGGATAAATAGGTTGTAGGACTTAGTAGCCGCCTAGAATTAACCGCAAACGCTTATCAATCAAAGGATTAACTCTAAAATCTGAACCATGAATTACGCATATATCCAGCCAACTTACGGCTCATCCTATCCGCCGAGTAACGGGTTTATAAGTCCACAACACGGACAGATAAGACCGCGAGTAGTTTTTGATGGGGGCAACCGTTTTGTGAAATGGATTGACCCCAACAACGTTGTGCAATGTTTGCTCAGTGTTGTAAAAGAAGTCAGTGAATACCAGTGGAAGCGGCTCAAGCCTGATGACCAGTCAGTATTGATTGAAATTGAGGGTAAACGCTTTGTAATTGGGCGATTAGCTCAAGAACTAGGTGGTGAGCCGACTTTCCAAACAGACAAATGCCAATTAGCATCTATCCTGGCACTAGCGGCAATCCAGCCCAATCCAGGACAAACATCTGTACACATTCAGCAGATGATTGTGGCACTGCCCAATACTCTCAACGATGACGATGTAGCCGCAGTACAGAGAATTGCTAACCACCCACTGACCAAAGAATTTAAACGCAATGGTGAATACATCACCTATACCGTGGGTGAAGTTGCTCCAGTTGATGAGACTGAGCCAGCATTCCACTACGCCTTAAATCAAGGATTTTTCAGCTTCCCCGAAGCGAAGAACGCGATTTGGGATTTAGGGGGAGGCACGGCTATAGCCAGAATTTACACGCCGAACGGAACCATGATCCATGATGCGGAAGTGATTCTACCTGGAACCAAGGCACTCGCCCAGCAAGTAGCGGTAGAGATGAAAGAAGTTTATTCTCTCGATTACAGCCCCAGTTTACAAGGCATCATGGACGCGATCTCTCGTGGTGATTGCCTCTACGGGACAGACAAACTTGATTTCTCCTCCATCTTTGAAAAAGCCTGTGACCAGTGGGTAGAGTCAGCCCGGAGAGAAATTCGCTCGAAGTGGGCGCAACACCTACCAGAGTTGGGAGAAGTCTTGATTGTAGGCGGGAGTGCAGATATCGCCGCCCCTATCTGTGCGACTTCTGGAGATCGCTTTAAGATTGCCCCATCGCCGCAGTTGTTCAACATCATTGCAATGGCTTATCAGGAGTAATGCCAATGACGCAGACAAGAATTGTTCTTAATCCCAAGTACAAACCTAAAGCTGAAGAAATCTTAGAAGCGACTGGAATCGATAACCTCTCTCAACTGTTTACCTTGCTGCTAGTTAATTACGGTGATTGTTTAGTTAACTGCTTAAAGCACTCACACCAACTACCTATACAGTCATCTCTAGTAGCTCAAACGCCTACACAAAACCCTCTTCAGCCACCATCTATCAAACCTCAGCCATCACCACAAGCTAAGAAATTTGCCCCAATGGGGAGCTTTTAAGCCCCAGCCGCACCGATAAAAGCTCAAAGAAAAGGAAAGAAGTCATGAGCGACCAAGATAGCGTGCAGACACAGCCAAGCCTAACAACAACCGAAATCATGACTATCATCCTCGGTTGTGAACAGACTCTAAGGTTTGTGCAAGCATCCCCAAATTACAAGCAGATTGAAGCGTCCGAGCGGTTCAGTACATCGAACGACTTAAAAATGGGTGATGCCGTTCAAGCCTTGATGGAGATTCACGAAGCAATCCTAAATATCGAGTTTTACTCTCAAGTTTGAGGAACAAAAGGTTGGCAGTTGTGCGCGGTAGTGTTTCACAAAACGTTTCATGAAACTGTTTCAACGGTTGCATCAATGTTTCAGCCTCACAAAACCGGGAAACGGTATGACCACAGTGTGAAACGTGAAATACGAAACGCCTTTTTGTTGCAACCGAAAAAACACAAATTGAGGATACCAAAATGGCGCACCCCGTAGGATATTATTCCCTCTCCCACGACAACGCACTGATTAAAGATATGTGTGAGACATGGGGCGAGGCGCTAGAAAAGATGAGCGAATCAGACACTCTCTGGTTAATTGCACGTATAGCCCATGAAGCATGGTTAGAGTGTGATTCTTCTACCGCTCCTAGCAACGAAGCGGAGTCAGTATGCAAGCGATTGCATGAGTTAAAGCAATGGGAGAAGTTTGCACTAATCAGCGCAATGGTGCAATGAGATGTACAAGAAGCAATTGTATTTAGCCTTGGCTGGTGTCGGGGTCTGCTTCTTGCCTGTAATCATCCCTTTAGTACCCAAATTGGGGGCTTATGCAGAAACCGAAAGATTAAAAGCCACCGAAGGATTAGAACGAACTCGCATAGAAGAACGGGCAAAAACCAGCGATGCCTTATATGAGGCGGGAGTCATGCCCACAACTCGAAAACTGAGGATTACTAATTACTTTGATAGCGCTAAACGCAATCCCAGACCAGACACAACCTTTTATCAAGATGACGAGATTGTTGATGTCTTTGATGCTTCTGGGCGCTGCATAGGTCGCATTGAAGAAGGAATTTGGAAATGGAAGCACAAAGCCAAAGGGATTTGTAAAAGCGTTCAAAATATCAAACCAGTAAGGAGGAAGTAATGGCGTTAGGAACATCTGGTGCAGAAAGTAATAGCACTGGTAACAGCGATGGTAAACCCAAGGGTAAGAAGCGAACGCTTGGTGAAATCATTGATTTTTGCGCCAAAGCTGTTGTGATGATTGTTGGTTTACCCATTAGAGCAGCCGCCGCTATAGTCAATCAATTTGTTGCTAACGGTGGCGCGGGTCGTGCCTTGGTAGGCGGGATTTTATTTATTGGTGGTTCTGTAATTAGTGCTGATTCAACTTGGCAATTAATCTTTACTGGGCCCCCGGTTTGTCCTTGGTTTGAGCCGACTTGGAATTGGCTAAATGTGCCGTTTGCACTGTTCAACCCCTTGTTTTATTTGGCATTTATGGTTTCGGTGGGTGTTCAAGTAATCGAAGCCCATGCCCTACGGGGTAAAAACCCAGATTCAGCTAGGCGGGAACTTCAAGATCACATGGTTTATGAGCTTGAAACCAAGCCTAGTGGCAAGATTGACCTTGTTGGTGAACTTTGGAAGGACTACAAAACCGCAGGTACACGCGATCGCTCTAGCGCAGGGCTGGTTGTGATTGCGGTTTGGGTGTTCGATATTGTCACCACTTTTGCAGCTCGTAACCCATTTGAATTTACAGCCCCATTCATGATTTTGGGCTGCATGTTGTTTAACATCGGCACAATGATGGCAGGTGGTGCGATTCGTTCTTGCTAGGAGCCTCTAGAAACTAGAGGGGTATGAGCAAGGTATATTTTGAAAGCCACTTTCAAAATGTATAACTGTTCTTTCGATGTAGGTGAGCTAAGTATGCTAGAAAAGCAAGCCCTACCCTTGAGGAGACAAGTGACTCCCTACCTGCCCACAGTGAATAGACTCGGAATTCTATAGGCTGAAGCTGGGAACAGGACGCAATCAGTTGCAAAACAAGCAGGTGACAACACTGGCGTTAACGGGGAGATGGCAAGAGTAAAACAAGTCCTAGAAAAGTGTCTTACATCAAAGCTACAACCTGAAAACAAAATGTAGACTTCATCCTCTACACCCTCACAGCACTTTCACCCGGATAGCTGTAACCTCTGAGGGGAGGATAGGCAAATTGGACTACTCTAAACCATCAAATCAATCGAACGAACGGAACGAATAAAAACGTTATAGAGGTCTAGGGGAAGGTCGAACCTCTGGTAAGTATGACGAGATACCGAATCCCTTTATAACGGGTAGGACAGAGCGTAACTGCTCTGAGGTGTTCAGAAAAACGCGATCTGGGAGTAAAGCATGGTTAGACACAGCGTAGGTGCTAGTGAACTTTGGAAATCACTACCCTGGAAGAAATTTCGGGCGAACCTTTTCCGCTTACAAAAGAGAGTGTTTAAAGCTATTCGAGTAGGAGACAAGCGCAAAACTAGGTCACTACAAAAGCTTATCCTGAAATCTCGTGCAGCTAGGTTTCTGGCGATTCGTCAAGTGACACAGCTAAACGCTGGCAAGAAAACTGCTGGTATCGATGGCAAAACCGCCTTAACTCATGAGGAGAGATTTAACCTCGAACTGTTACTAAGGCAGTCAAAATGGTATCACAACAAACTCAGAATCATACCAATACCTAAGAAGGACGGCTCCATTAGATATCTAAAAGTTCCTACTATTGCAGATAGAGCTTGGCAATGTCTAGCAAAATATGCATTAGAACCAGCACATGAAGCAACTTTCCATGCAAATAGCCACGGATTTAGAACGGGTAGGTCTGCCCATGATGCCCAAAAGCAAGTCTTTGAAAATCTCAACAGTCAAGCTAAAGGTATCACCAAAAGAATCCTTGAGCTTGACATAGAAAAGTGCTTCGACAGGATAAATCACACCATCATAATGTCCAACCTTATCGCCCCACAAGGGCTAAAACAGGGGATATTCCGAGCATTAAAAGCAGGGATAAACCCAGAATTCCCAGAACAAGGAACCCCTCAAGGGGGTGTGGTAAGTCCATTATTAGCCAACATCGCCTTAAACGGGATAGAAGAAATACACCCATCAGTAAGATACGCCGATGACATGGTGTTCTTCCTAAAACCAGGAGATGATGAGAAAAATCTACTTGACAGGATTAGCCAATTCCTAGCTTTAAGAGGACTAAAGATAAGCGAGAAAAAGACATTTGTTACCGCTTCGACTTCGGGATTTGACTTTCTAGGCTGGAATTTCAGAGTACAGCAAAACGGGAAGTTCAGGTGTATTCCCTCAGAGGAAAACTTCAAAGCCTTCCGTAAGAAAGTCAAGAAAATTGTCAATAACTCGAATTATGGTGCTAAAGACAAAGCTACGAAATTAGCCCCAATAGTTAGAGGATGGAGAAATTACCATAAGTTCTGCAAAATGGACGGCACAAGGAATAGTCTAAGCCTCCTAAAATACAGAACATTCCATGTGTTTAACAAAGAAACTAAACAGAACCGCTACACCAGCAAACAACTGCTAGATAAGGCGTTTCCTGCGGTTTCCTACTCCGAAAATCGTCATATCAAAGTCAAGGGAAATAAATCACCTTATGATGGAGACTTAGTTTACTGGAGCGAACGCAATAGCAAACTATATGACGGTAAAACCTCAAAGCTATTAAAGAAGCAAAACCATACTTGTGGATATTGTGGACACAAATTACTCTCAGATGAAAGAGTGAATTTACACCACATAGACGGCAATCACAATAACTGGAAGGATAAAAATCTAACGGTTATACATGAAAGCTGTCATGACTACATCCACATGAGCAAAGAGGAAGCAAAATTTATTGAATTCCCTAGCGTAAAATCCCGTAAGTAGTGGATAGGGAAGGGAATAAAGGTAGCCAACCTTTAAGAACATCGGAAGCTGGATGCGGTGAAAGCTGCACGTCCAGATTTAACAGAGAGGTGCGGAGCGTAATAGCTCCCATCGACTCTACCAAATTGGGTTTGCTATCTGGCGGTTGACTAAAGACTGATAATCAATAGCCGCTAAATTGAGCGCGAACTTTGGCGGCTTCTTAACTCAATAAGGGATTCAACTTGTGGAAAATAATATCCCCAAAATCACAACTAAACAAACAGAATATCTGCGATTGCAGTATCCCAGTCTCTCGCATTTGGAGGCAGGAAATGTTTCTGAATGGTTGCAAGAGCGCAAAGACCAATTATTTGAAATGGCACGGCAATCTGAGAACGAAGCAGACATGACCCGTGTACTTGGTTTGCTGGCTGGGGGGATAGGAGCGGTTTGTTATGCGGTCAACCCTTTAGCTATAGTTGGTGGTTTAATTGGTGGTGCTGCGTGGCTATGGTTTGTTGTCGAACACTCGAACCGCACTAAAGAAATTGCACCAATACCATTTGTACGTGGCAACTTTATAGACGCGGTTGCTCGTGCTGGTGACTATGATACTAGGAGCAATTATCAAGCGGATCATCTTGCTAATACTGTTAAATTCTTAGAGCGACAATCAGCAGAAGAGTACGCCTTTCTTCATGCTGAATTTGAAAATATTGGGCAGTATTTAACCCAAGTTGAACCAGGAAAACGTTTTTATGCTTATCGCTGGATGTTTGGCTGGTTTGGCAAGCTCAAGGGTCGTCAGCTACCGACTTATCAAAGTATGGCTCTTCATTTACAGGATGTGACGATTGACAGTCGGGTGAATCGGTCTGAGATAAGTGCCATCGCACAAGCTCAAACCCAGTTACCACCAACCGTAGATATCAAACAATTTCAATCACCACAAGTAGATATTCGGGACACTCACCAAGCGGCTTCTCTTTCTAAACCGGAGGAGTTACAGCCATCAGCTAATGGGCTTGCACCAGAGACTATAACTCATCTCCCTCTGGCGAATAGAGCAAACGCACTCATCGCGGCTTTAACGAAAAGTGGTTTTCAAGTAGAAGATATGATGAGTTCCCAAGTCATTGCGATCGCTGGCACTCAGCGAGGTGGCAAGGGAACCTTAGCAGCAATCTTAGCAACATTATCTCTAGCTTTAGATTCGGGATTAAATACCCAATACTTTACAGCCGGGGTGGATGTTTACCCCTTTAGTTGTAATCTGATTTCTGCTCTTAAATACCCAGAAAAAGATGCAGACAGTGCAGATAAGCTAGTCGCCCGTGACTTGCTTAAATTTCTTAAAGGCTTAGATGCAAGTGAACCTTACTCCCACAAAAACTTACTGTTAGTCATTGATGAGGCGATGCGGTTGCTGTCCCTACTTGATGAGAGCGATCGCACTTGGGCTATTCAATATTTACTTTCTCGCTTCGCCAAGTGTGGCGGTACATTAATCATTGTCTTGCATGGCTCTAACTTAACTTCTGTGGTTGGCAAGGCCACAGCAGGACTAGCAGATACCTTTAAGCAATCAGTTAATTTCATTGGCTGTGTAGCTCAGTCTGTCAGTGCTGGCGGATTGCGAAAGATTAATGTTGCTAGTGGCGAATATTTCAAAGCCAACCCTAATAACTTTGCCGAACCTGTTAACGGTGGCAATCTCGGCATGATTCCTGACTGGTTAAAGATAGAGTTACACCCTGGAAATGGTCAACCAGATCCAGCTAGAACGTTACTCAAATTTTTCCCGGAACTGGTGCAACATCACCAGCCAGCAGTTATGCCCAGAGGGGAGAAAATTGCACCAGATGACGCAGTTAATCAGCTAGAATCCATTTTCTCAAAGCCTACCCAAGAGGCTGAAATTGCAGAGCTAGAATTCGTCAGCATTTCTGAGGCGGATAAGGAGCAGATTTTAAACATTGTTACTTCAGCCGTGACAACACCAGTCAGCTTTGCTGCGATTAGAAATAGCCGAAAGTGGGGTGAAGAGAAACCTAGTGTTCGGTATTTAAGGTGTGCGATTGCACAACTTATAGAATCCAATCAATTGAAAGGTAGTGAGAAGTTAGGCTTTACTGCTTTTTAAGCTTACTCCAATCTCAAAAAGCATTTAATTTTCACTTAGTTCAAAGATATCAAGACATAAACAGCCTGAAATCCTAGTAATGAATTTACATCTATGCACCCAATTGAGTTTAAGAAAAAGTGGCAATTAACTTACAACGATTTAGCACTCGTCTTAGGTTACGAAAATGATTTCACTGTCCGTTGTTGGGGGATAAATGGAGGGCACAAGCGTAATCCTCAAAAAGTTGTTTATGTAGCTTGTCGCCTTCTAGATGAAAAATGGTCAGCTGAGGGGAAAGTTATAGATTCTTACCTTTGATAATTTCTCTTTGCGTCTCTGCTAATTAATTACTTGAAATAGGTGAATACTATGCACCCAATAGAATTTAAGAAAAAGTGGCAATTAACTTATGACGAACTTTCACTTGTTTTAGGTTATCAAGGTGATTATACCGTCCGTTCCTGGGGTACTAATGGAAGACACAAGCGCAATCCTCAAAATGTTGTTTACGTCGCTTGTCGCCTTCTAGATGAGAAGTGGTCAACTCAAGGTAAGCTTGTGCATTCTTATCTCTAATTATTTGTATGATTGGGGCAAATATTACGTTAAGCCTTTGCCCCAATCACTATATATTGCCCTTCATCTTCGATTTCGGTCAGTCCCCAAACGCTTTTCTATCCGTTGTAGCTTGACATTGCTGTAACCAGTACGCTGCCAGATAGCTTGTAGATAGTTATTGAAATCATCCGAGGTTTTTACCGGAATAAATTGATTGAATCCAAGGAAAATCAACAAAGTAAATAATGCAGAAAACAACCCCATCGTTCCATATTTACTTATGGGTTCAGCGCGATAAACCTCTTTCTCTATGGTGATGGGTTCGGGGGGAGGGCTGTTCTTCAACTCCTGAATAACCGTAGTCAAGTTCTTTGTGTGATTCAACAGTTGATTCCAGTTCTGCTTTAATTCTGTTATCTCGCTCTTTAGCCCTTTGAACTCTAAGCTCTCTAATGTTGCTGTTGACTTGGGCGTATTCTTTAACTGTGTCAGCAAGGGAGTTAATTCTTGCCTCAAATTCTCGTTGCTCTTCTCGTACTCGTTCGATGAGAGATTCTGATTCTTCAATTCCCCCGTTAGCATCTCGATTGTCACCATCGCTTTGCTGAGGAGTTGATTCTGAATTAAATTCGTTTGCGCCCATGCTTGTAACTCCGCCCTATCGCGTTCGCGTTCAGTTTTTTGTGATTGCTTAAAATTTTCAAACTCTCTATATAATCTGCCCAGTGCTATCTTCACCTCACCCTGTTCACTGCTCTCTACGGAATTGGCAGTTTCAGAGTAAGGATTGCTGTGGTTGCCGTTGCCATTATTGTTATTGCTCATTAGTTTTCTTTTGACCCCGACGAGAAGTAGACGCAGTAACTTTTGTCTGTTTTAAAGTCGTAGTGTTTTCTAAAGCAGCAACCAGAATCTCTGGTTGTTGTAACCCCAGATAAGCCCCAGCTTTTTCAAGCTCTGGTTTGGCCTGATCTAAAAACCCACTCACTAGTAGGTAATCTCCAAAAGGAAAACCATTCTCTTCAGTCGCAGCCGAGTAAGGCAGACCTTTTTCTGTCAACGTGTCAAAGGTCGAGTAGTCTAGCTCTGGCATTTCTATTTCTATGCCTTTTAATTCGGCTATAGCTGCCGATGTTTTACTGTTCTCCCAGCGCTGAAAACCTGAACCCTTATCCCAACACAGATTTTTCACTATTACATAATCTGCTTGAGCGCCGCAGAATTCCGCCATAGTTTTTAAGCTAGTGATCACCGAGTAACCAAGGTTAAGCACAGTCACCAGCGTTACTCGATAACCCAAATCACCTGCAATCTTGAATAGCCCAAACTTACTGATAATCTCCCTGGTTTTATTGCTTGATGCCCCCGGCATATCTACTATTATTGAGTCTGGTGATTCCGCTTTGATTTCCGTAAAGAAGCGTTTCGCCTCTGCCACCTCCAGGAAGTTTAACAGCCTTACCCCTGAGCCAAAGTTTTGATAGTACTCGTACAGTTCTGGATTCTCTGTATCTGCGTCATAAGCTAGATAATTAATCCCCTTCGAGTGCATTACATCCAATAGCAAGCGAGTAAAGGCAGTCTTACCTGTACCACCCTTGCCCCCCAGTATCATCACGATACGTTTCATAATTCACTCCTATCAGTGATATTAAATTGGGAAGAAGTATTAGAAGTTGTTTTCTTTCGTTTACTAGTTTTAGATGATGATGAGCCAGATGGTTCACTACTATCAATTGGTGAACTATCTGGCTCTACTGCTGCAATGTCATTATTAGTTGTGGTTGAAGAATCAGTTGATTCTGGCTCGGAGTCAGAATTAACTGATTCTTCAACCGCTTTATCTGATGATGAATTACTCGAATTATTCTCCGTTACTGTTGAAGCTTTTTTATGAAAACTCTTCAGACCACTGGCCGCTAGTTCTACCCCATGACCTTTAAACACATCAGAAACATCTTCATAAGAGTAGCCAGCGTCTAACATCTCTTGAATAGGTTTAGCCAAACTGAGAACTAAATCTGACAGGCTGATAGTTTTAGGTGTCGCGGCTTTCTGTTTCAGACTGGTTTGAATATCTTCTATTTTTGATAAAGGGACAGCTTTCGGTTTGCGCGACATATTCAGCATTAGTAAGAAATTACTCCATTGTAAAAAAGTCGTGGTCAGAAAAAGTTTAAGTTTCTTGTCGTGATGTGACGAATATCAACAGAAAAAGGTTTGTATCCTCGTGAGGTAGACTAGTCTAAAAAAGCAGTTACGCACGAATCAACACTCTGATATCAAAGGGTGTTGGCAGCATTGTTAAACAGACCCTGCCCTCGGTTACACCGAGGCTGTTGCAGACAGTCAATCGTAGTTCGCCAAAGTCTCGGACTCCTCCAGTCTCCGGTTGTGCCCCCTGGTTCTGGTTGACCATAGCCTGTCGTGGGGGCATAGGCAAGCAATACGCCGTAACGCACTACGTGCTACTTTACCCTCCGGGTAAAGCGTCGTGTTTGCTTGTTGGGGGTGTCCCCCAAACCCCCTTTTATCAGGTCTATTAAAGGGAGAAATGAGCTAATAAGAGGTTCCGGGTTATTCGCCTACCTGCGCGGCACTGCGTGCCAGCGCAGCTACAGCGAATAACCCGGTTAAAAAATGAATAAGCAGATAAATGAACTCCTAACTAGTTATGCAAGCAGACCCTCGTACCAATCTCAGTAATCAACTAGCTGACACATTAACCAATCGGTCAGTAGCTCCAGATGAAAAGCGAGAAGTAACCATCACATTTAGAGCTAGCTATGCCGAGAAAGCTAGGCTAGAGCAACGGTGCAGTGGAGTGGTGCAAAGTGACTATATAAGAGCGAGATTATTTGACTACGCTTTACCACATCCTAAGTTAGTCATTCCCGAAGTTAACCGACAGGCTATCTATGAGCTAAAGAAGATTGGGAACAACCTGAATCAGCAGACGAGGGCTATTAACGAAGCTGTGAAAATTGGTAGCCAACCGTTGACTAACGAGGTGAAATCATATCTAAAAACTCTTGAAGAACTGACAGCACTTTTAGAGCAGACTCGCCAATCGCTCACTCAGACAACAGCAGAGGGGCAGTGAAATGATTACCAAAGTCAAGGCTAACAAATCATTTCGTGGCACTACTAAATATGTACTTGATAAGGAGAAAGCCAAAATTATTGGTGGGAATATGTATGGGAAAAGTACCAATGAATTGGTAGAGCAATTTACCCTATCAGCCCACCTTAACCCCAAACTAAAAGACCCGTGCTATCACTTAATGCTTAGTGTACCGAAAAACGATAGAACGCTAAATGATGACGAATTAGCTAATCTATTCCAACGGCACTTTGTGAATGTCATTGTGTTGTCGCGGCTTCAAGGTGATGAATCCCAAGTTAAACAGCCAGAAAAAAGAATATCAGGTACCAAACTGAACCAGCTAGTTGATGACTTTATAGAAACTGAACTACCAGCTTATGACTTCTTCATAGCGCGGCACTCTGATAAAGAACACGACCACACCCATATCGTTGCATCTAGAGTTAATAACCTAGATGGTAAATCCATACGTACTTGGAATAATTACGCCCATTCGGAACACTCCGCCCGACTATTAGAGCGAGAATTTCAGCTAACCCCAGTCCTAAGTAGTTGGGAAAGTAAGCAAAAGGCTATGACTCGTAATCAACTGGAACGAGTCGAGAGTTTGGGGCTTCCAGGCGAAGAAATAATGCGACGAGCTATTGAGCAAGTGGCAGTAAATAAACCCACAATGCCCCAACTAATTGAGCAGTTATGGAGAGAGCATCAAGTCAAAGCTGTCGTAAGTTATTACGGTCACGGTGGGGTAAGAGGTATCAAGTTTGGTATTGATATTGGCTCAATTAATGAAGATGGTAGCCCCCGTCTACTCTGGAAACAGGGAGGTAATCTCAATAAATATAAGTGTTCATTTACAAAGCTTCAGACAGAATTGGGGATAAACTACGACCCCAAACGGGACGATAGCGAAATTAAACGTTTAAATAATTTCTTAGAATCTGTAGGTAATAACCAAGTTAATCAACAAATAATATCAACCGCATTACCTAAAGAAGCTCAAGCTATAGCCGAAACTAAACACCAGATAAACCCAGCTAAATCAGATGCAAAACAACGAGCAAGTTTAGAACTCATAAATACAATCTCTAACTTTATTGAACAGTCAGCAGTTGAGTCAACCTTAAGTGAAACGTTACCACAATTAGCAGAACAACTGTCTCAATATCGGCAGCAGAGCGATGCAGGTAGAACCGCATTCGACGAGCTATCATCGGCGATTACTCAAGAGTTACAATCCCATACAGAGAAGAAAGCTAT
>NZ_JBIQNW010000090.1:0-17600 GCF_047228265.1 Nostoc sp. UIC 10607
ACTGCTGGAATTCAGGTATATTAGTCATTTTGGCAGTTTTTGACTCTTCTTTTTTCAGGCTTTGTGAGAAATCCGGGGTAAGCTTTTTCTACCTCCAAAAATTTTTAGGATAACTTTACATGATCTCTTCGGAGGCGAGCGCTAGACTTTACTATTACTGCACTCTCTAGCATTAAAAGCTGTAGCCCTTGTTGTGTAAAGCTTAGAGCTTTTCTTAGTGCCATTCCCTTATGACAATCGTTTAGCTCAAATCTATTTTGAACATACCTCGGCCATGAGTTGCAGCAATGAGAGTTTCACCCATCCAGAACAGATCATCTACAGAACAATTGGTTGGTCCTTCGTTGGTAGGAGACCAACTTACACCACCATCTTCACTAGCAAATACACCAACTTCAGTACCTAGGTAGACGAGATAAGAGTTTTGAGGATGAATGGTGAGAGCACGCACTGGGGCTTCAGGTAATAAGTTGCCAATATTTATCCAGGTTAGTCCTCCATCAGTTGTTTTCCAAACATTGCCTCTGCTGTAACCCCCATAGGTAATGTAAACAATATTGTGGTTACGAGCGTCAATTGTAATCTGAGTACAAAATCGATTAATCGGGAGTGGACTAACGCCTGGAACGCTGCTGTTGATTTTCTGCCAGTTCGGATTAGAACTTACTCCATCCATCGATTTATATATAGCACCATCAGCGTGCCCTACCCAAATTATGTTGTCATTACCTCTGGCAACAGCGATCGCACTAATTGGTTGACTAACAGCACTACCACTTTTAATAGCTAACCACATTGGACCTGTGCTATTGGTATTGGTATTGGGTGCCTTAGCATTGTTAGTGCGCCAGAGAGACATACCTCCCGCTAAGATTCTGCCAGGATTATTGGAATCCAAGATAAAGGGAGCAATAAACAACGTCTTGGAATTGTAGGCATCATCAATTCGATAGGGAGGATTTTTCCATGTCCATTGACTTCCATTCCAGTACTGTCCACTAATGTATTCCGAACTCTGCCCTCCATCGCTGCTTCGGTGGATGTTCAAGAATACATATTCACCATAAAAATAGCACTCGTCGATGGGATCTGCTGCACACCAGCCTCCATCGCCTCCAAACATTTCTGTCCACTTCTCAGAATTTCCTGTGAAACATAACGTTCCGTTGTCTTGAGCCCCACCAATGATCACACCTGTGCGTGAATTAGCTGCGCCAGCATAGAATTGGGTGATCCCAAAAGTGTTGTTGAGTTCAATCCAGCCTCTTTTATAAGCTGCTGAACCAAATGACATATCTGGAGAATAGCCTACGTTATAAACATCGTTAGTTTTGTAGATACCCCCATCATTACCGAAGAAAACAACCCTATTAGCTGCGCCATCGAATTGAGGATGTGCAACGATGCAATGGTGATCTGCATGGGCTGACTCAGGAAAAGCCCACCAGGTACTAATCTGGCTTAGCGTATTTCCGCCGTCTTGACTTTTCCAGAGATCTATCCCTCCAACAAGCACAAAATTCGGATTAGTTGGGTCGCCAGCCCAGATGACGTTGTCGTACCAGCCCTGGTCTCCAAGATAAAAAACGGGTTGGCTATTAATAGCACTTCGACCGCCTCTCTTGGAATACGTCCTGCCACCATCAGTTGAGCGCCAAATTTCTCCTCGTCTTCTTTGCAGAGAAGCATAGACGATGGATGGATTTGCTGCCGCATAGGTAACTTCAACTCGCCCATTCCCCCATATTTCAGTGGCAGTAGCCGTTTGCCAAGTTAAACCACCGTCTGTACTGTAGTAAGCTCGCCCATTGTCTCGGCTACCCGCGATCGCCTGATTATTGTCTGCAGGATGAAAGTCAATATCTGCAATATCACCCAGTAGTGTCTGAGTCCAAGTTGTTCTATTGGGATGGTCACTACGAAAAATACCATTACGTCCGACAGCCAGCAAGACGCTGCCATCAGCAGAGAGAGAGAGCCGATTGACCCATTGAAACTCGTCACCCGTCGTGGAGGGTAACTGCTGCCAGGTCACACCGTCAACCGTTCTGAAAATGCCCGCGCCCCGAACGCTGTCCACCGCAAAAAATCCCTCACCTGTTCCGGCATAGATAATATTCGGATTGGTAGGATCTATGACCATACAGCACACAGCTAGGTTGGCCATAAGATCATCAACAGGATTCCAACTTTCTCCACCATCATCAGTTCGCCATATTCCTCCACCCACACTACCTGCCCATATCGTATTAGGTTTGGTCGGATGGATGATGATTGATCGCGTGCGTCCCCCAATGTTGCCAGGCCCTAGTGGAATCCAGGTTTTTTGTTGAAGTCCGGCTAGTGGAGATGGTGGAGGCGTTTGACCTAATGCCTGAGGAATAACCTGCGAACCTGTTGGAATACCAGCTATTGGAGCTGGCGTTGTCTGTTGAGTGCGGATCTCGTTCAGTTGATTTAAAGCATTGGCTAGAGCATTTGCAGGAATTACTCCCTGTTCATTAACTTCGGTTAGCCTCCGAAAAGCCGCTCTCTCTCTTGCTGAATCAGGGTATTCCAACCGACGCATTACTCGCCGCCAAACTGCTTCAGGAAGTTGTCGAATATCCTGTTCGTTCATTCCTCGCGTCAGGCGGAGCTGCTCTATCTGCCAAGTAGTCAATTCTTGTTCTTGAGGTACTGAATTTTCAGAATTACTGTAAACCATAACCCTTTTCCAAAAACAGCAATTATATTTTCAAGTCACTACTATGAAAGAGGTGAAACATAGCTTCATAAAATCTGGGTATTCAATAAGTAAATTACTCGACATTATTCATCTTGGTGTAACTTTAATTATTGTTAATTATTGTGGTAATGGTGGAGGATTTCGAGTAGGCTGCTCTTGCAGAAGATGTTCCCAAAGCAACTTATCGGAACTTAAATCTTTAGCTTTCAATACACTTCGCAATAAAGTTACACCCTGAGCTGTTGAATCAACTTCTTTGTTAACGAGATAGTAAATCTTAGAATTAAAAATTGATGCTGCTTGAGTGCCAACTTCATAATTTAACTTTGCAAGAAGATGTCCAGTTTCGGCTGGAAATATCCACCAAAGTTGTTTCTGACCGGAACGTAGCTGCTTAGGCACATCAGGATACACTAAAATGTAGCATCCATCAGGAGTAACATACGAAACCAGTGCCTTACCTCTGGCTAGCTCGACAACCTTTTCACCCCTGTGGTTAGCCGATCTGCCGCGCTTCCTCAGTTGAAGCACTTGTTGCCCTTGAGACTCCTCCCACACCAGTACAGCCAAGTTTTGACCAGCAATCCACCAGGCAGAGCCAAACTGCTCGTCAATAGATGCCTCTTTTGGCTGTACAGTCGTGCGCTCTGTTGAGGGAAGCATCTCAACCTTCCCAGACTTCAAATCAACACGAACGGTGCCCCTGTCTTCTCTTGTTGATTGCTGTAAAATATACGCTGGTGGATTCGCTCCTCCTCGATAGCGACTGTGGGCTTGCCAATCTAAGAAAAGATCGTCTTTAGAGGCATGAACCTTGAAACTAAAATCTTCATCGTTAGGTGGTTGCACAGATACCCAGTCGGGAAAAACAATTGGCTCTGACAGCAAGAGCAAGCTACCTTTTCGCTCCGTATCCAGCTTAGCGATCGCAAATGCATTGGATTGCTCAGGTAACATTTTTTGCGCTGCTAACCAATTGGTTGTAGCCAACAAAGGATAGGACGCTTCGCTAGTTGTCCAAAGCGTTCTACCATTGCTTAAATCAATTGCATCAATACCGCTAGTCACATTAGCAACATATCCAATCTTGCCACTAGGTTCAGCGACACCTCTTGGCAAGAACAATGGTTGAATTAGTTCTGGCTTGGACATATCAAAGGGGCAAGCCTTGAAAATATAGATTTAAATATGAACCTATATTGAAGTTCTACATTAATCCTATAATTAAATAGGATTAATTAAGTGGATTATGGCTTTTTATCCTCAAAGTTGATCGCCGATGGAGAAGGTATGGAGCTAAACCTCAGTATTGGTGGCTCTGGTATTGCGTTCTGTAATATTACACTTTGGGGAGCAGGAGAACTTACAGGCTCGATCGGTTGAGCAGAGGTCGAAGGAGACGTTTCCTGAACCATTGAAGCTGCTTGAGGAGCCGCAGGACTTCCAGAAACTGACATTCCCATAGGTTCGCCAAAAGCAGTCCAGCCCTTATCGACAACTGGAGTAAAGTGTTCCATTCCTTGACGGACTCCTGCGACAAAATAGTCAAACTCGTAGTTACCCTCGCCCTGCCATAACTCTCTGACAGTGAAGCCACGTTCAGATTGAGCTACAACAGCTAAACCTTTAGAATCAGCAGAACGAGGAGTTAATTGGATAGTAATTGTTTCCGAATTAACTACGAGGGTAAAATGCTCTGGAAATTCAATTTCTGCTTGCCCATTTACCAGTCGTGATTTTCCACGTATATAGGCAGCCGCTTCGGGTCCTTCTATACACGCATAAATTATGTTTTTGTTTTCATCATGCGGGTGAGCCATGACAAAGTTTTTTGCACCATTCCCTTGAAGATAGAGTTTTTGATTGCCTGCTGAGTCGTTAACTAGAATGTTCCCATCATTGTTAACAGTAGTACCGATATAAACTACTTCTTTTCCAGCCGAATTGCGTATACTGACAAAACCGAATTGATCGGCAAAAAGTTGTTTACAAATAATTCTTCCATCACCAATCAGAGTTGTATTTCGATTGCCACTGGAATCAAATAGTCCAAGCCAACCTGCTGTATCTCCTTGAAGACGATCAATTTGAACTGCTGCTTTACTATCTGCAAAATTAGATACAAGAGAACCTATAGTTCCTTCACCACCTAGAATAAGTCTTCCATCGCCGATCAAAGTAGCATTACGTTGACCACTGGAGTTGAATAGTCCGAGCCAACCTGCTGCTTCTCCTTGAAGTAGAGCAGTTTGTACTGCTGGAGTATTGTTTGAGAATGTTTTGGTAATCCAACCGCTAGTGTTAACAGAACCGAACTGATCGGCAAAAATTGAACTTGAACTAATATATCCTTCTGTAGTAATACCACTTTCGTGTAATCGAACTTTTTCATTACCATCAGTACCAAAGAGCATCACTATTCCGCTTTCACCACCATTGGCGAATAGTTCAATAGTTGCTCTTTCGCCAGTCTTGTTATAAAGGCGAAGTAAACCCGCTCCCTCATCAGAGGATTGAAAAGCACCAATGCCTTTATCCTCTGCATTTTTAATGAGAATACTTCCCGCACCACTAGTGGTATCCAGTTGAATTGCGTGCTGTCCGTTGGGATTGATAAGAGTTAGATAAGTATTTTTCTGTTCGCGGGCAAAGAGTTGAAGTGCTGGTTGACCCAAGATGTTCGCCTGAAGTCCACTGCCGTCAACGGGTAAAAGAACTGTATCAATAGTTTCCTCAACTCCGCCATCATCCTTTATAGCTCGGCGAAAACGCAGTTCTCCAATTTCTTCTCCAATCAAGCGACGGCGAAACGATAAGTTAGGGTCTTTTTCTTTAAGCTCTGCAAGTTTGCCAGTCGCATCGACAACAATAATTGCCAAAATAATCGAAGTGCCGTTATCTTCGTATGCTCCTATTCCAGTAACAGGTTGCAAGCGAATCCAGGGTACTTGTTCAAATCGTCCACCAGCTGTACCACCCTCCGCTCGCAAACGCTCTGAGAACTGAATTGTTAGGTACAGAGTTTGACTACTGAATCGAGAATCAATATTTAGTTGAACTGGTACATTGCTTTGTACCTCGTTATCGGATTGATTGATGCGAACATCACCTCGTCCATTCGTTGCCAAGGCAAACAATCTTCCCTGCTTGTCAATAGCGACTCCAGGTTCAATTGTTATGCTAGGGCTACCAATCGTGCCAGTGGCTCCTAAACCTCTCGCAATTCCCCAATCGTGTAGATTGGCATGATGCATACGTGCATTTGGCGCATGATAGTCGTTAAAGTCCTGCCAATGATGACGATTAGTATCAGGAAAGTCGTTACCAGCAGGAGGAGGCTCAAAATACCGGTTCCTTTTCGTTGATTCGTATGACATTGTTCTCTCCTATAAAAAATCAAGGTTAGAAATCTCTAACCCAAGAGGTTTGTGCAGGTTTCTGATTTTCAATTATTTTTTCAATGTCCTTTCGAATTCGATTCATCTCATTAGTTGGTGTAAATCGTTCCTGTGAAAATAAGATAGTCACACCAAACTCCTGGGCTCGATTTCGCCACTCTCGCTTTGATTCATCATTCCACTCCCCTTGGTCGGTAATAATTAGTTTTTTACGACGGTCAAAGACTATTTTGGTAGGATTGACCAATCTAGTTTCATTTGAAATCTTAGTAATACTAGGTGGGTTTTGAGACAAATCGACCCGATATAGTGCCGGAGATTCGGCTTTAGTCCGATTACTACTATTATTGTCTACAGGTAGCAGCCGCGCTCCCGTATCGCAGACAAGTAATGACTGTGGGCTTTCAAAGATGATGCCTGTAGGAAAAATTAATGGATTTTTTTCTGGAGGCACTGATTCTAGTAGTAAAATTGTTGACCAACCATTATTGGGATCAACTCGAACTAAGTCAGCAGGGCGAGGATTTGTAAGAGCACCACTTTTAGGTTCTCTAGCATCAGCTACGATATACCTTCCCATTGAATCAGAGGTTATGGCCAATGGCTCAATAACATCAGCTAAAGAATGAGACTCTATTGGGCTGTCATCGACAATTACAATTTTGGTTGCAGCAACAGGATTGAGATTAGGATCATCACCTCGGTCTAAAACAACAAATTGCTCAGTCCCATTTAGAATCATATCGACAGGATAGCCAACAGGGATAGGAACTGCAGGAGATGGAGAAGATATATCTATATCATTCGAGCTTGCGTAATTATAGTTAGGGAGTAAAAAGCGATAGATTTTTGGGATGCCATTGTTGATATCTAGAACACTATATTGATCTCGGCTATCTACCGTTACTGCTGTAGGAAAAACTAAAGGGGGGCCTGAATGAATAGGTTGTGGGCTTGGCAAACGAGGAGGAACAGTAGAAATTTGATAATTCAATTCCCCATTGCTAGTAACTGCCCATAAGGCAGGAGGTATAGTTTGTCCCGCTCTATCTCGTTCTAAATCACTACCTTTATCAGCAACAATATAATTATTTTTACTATCTACAGCGATCGCTGTCGGATGAATCAGAGCCGTGATTACATGGTTTTCAGGGCGCCCATCAGCTTTTGGAAATGTAACGGTAGTTGTATATGCCACAGTATGTAACTGTGCTGAGCCATCTTCTAAAAAGGTAGTGCGAAATATAGCTTCTCCTTCATCAAGCACAATCCGAGGTTTTGCCTTAGTAGCATATAAGTTTAGATAGGCTAACAATCCTTTCTTCAATCCCCGTTGCTGATAAATTTGAACAATTTTAGAGATGAACTTCCGCTGTCCATATTCGCTCCAATTTGGTTGCAGTTCTAGCGACACCCATGAGGCTAACCAAGGCAAGAATTCAGTAGGAGAACACCAAGGATTAAAAAGCTGGGAAATCTGATCTAGCGTAGCTTCTAAGGATTTATATTGGCGTTGACCTCTTCCTAAAGTGATTGGTAAGTCAGTCAGAGCCATCCCATAACTATTCTTCAATGCAGTGTTGAGAATGACAAAATCATCGATGAGCTGAGCGACAATAGCATCTTCACGCTTTGTTTCTTGAATGATCTCGATTGTTGTTCCCCGCTCTAGCCCGGTTTTGTTATCTACTCTAAAGGTAGTCTGCCCTGGAGCTAAATCAGCGATGCGAATCTTGCTTCCTGCAAGACCAGCAGGATCGGTTAAAGGAGTTATAGGAATAATTACATCTTCTTCAACCCAAGCGATTTGTATTCGCTCTGAGGCTCCATCAATTGCTACAATATCGCCAGTACGAAAACGACCTGCATCGGCAGCACTGGCGATCGTAATTCTTTTTGATTGGGCACTAACAATTGTTGATTCGACTCTTACTATACGAATATCTAGCGCTACAGTTAAAGCGTCGTCTTTATAAGTGATGGGAGTTTCATCGCCATCAATTCCTGTTAGAATTTTTTCATAAATGAAAAGCATTCGTCCTAGGAACTGTGATGGATCGTTTTCCTCTGACCATAGAGTAGGAGGAAGATAATTGACGTAACTGCTAATTCCCAGCATAGGCATTCTTTATCCCAGCTTATCTAGCCAATGTTGTTATTGTAATATCGCCCTTGTTAGAACCATTACAGATCATTTCATAATCTGCTAATTGCACCCAAATTCCCGGTGTTGAAGCATTGATCGGCCGACCTAGAGCTAGAGGCTGATATAAGGGGATCGCTGCTTGCAGCTTTAAATCAGAGATAAAGCCAATATCAGAATTAAGACGAATAAATTCAAGTAGACCAGGAATTACAATCTCTTGACCGATCTCCCATCCTGTACCGTCTACATTACCCCAAAGAGGGTGCAGGAACTTACTGATTTTATTAAAGATTTCATCTTTCACCTGCTCAGTAGATGTCAATTTAAGGTCAATTGCACTTTGCCAAACTGTAACACTAACAAAAACTCTGATTGGCAAATACCGAGGACCTATCACCCCTAGTGACGTTGTGATAGGACGACGATCATCAAGGTAATCAGATACTTCTTGAAGTAGCTCATCTGAAGGCATCGGATAAGAATTTTCGAGAGTCGCATCTGGAATAATAATCACATTAATATTTCCAAGAGATCGATTTAATCCGCCATACATCCAGGGATCTCCTACCTTCAAATCTGCTCCAGGTGGAATAAGATCTCCATCTGCAATTTGTCGAGGTGGTAAACACCGCACTTTTTTTACCTTAGTTGATGGTTCCCGCGCCAAATATTCATAGTCCTCAACAGTGATAGCTCGGTTGCGGTTTCGCAGAAAATCGGACGCACGTCGTTTGGTTTCCTCAATATCTTCCTCATCTCTTCCTCCAGTTGCTGCTCCTGGATTTGTGAAAGATGCAATACCACTTATGAGTGTGCGAGGAACTTTAATAGTGTCAGCAGTAACATTGCCTTTAGAACCGATAGCAGGTAAATAGCGATATTTTAATACCACGATCTCACTACTATCAGGAGGAATTCTTCCATTTCCTACCTGGCTACCTTTAGGGCGATTTCCAAAGTAAATGGTGCCACTTACGGGATTCACTTGGTAACAGGGTATATCCCCTTCTGGAAAATCCTCAACCTGAGTCCAACGTCGCGCTGGCTCAAATCCTCCCCCCAGTTGAGATTCTTTTACTTGAACCTCAAGATGAGCGTAGGGATTTTTTAGACCAGTTTGCTTATATAACGGTGCATTTTTAAGTTCAAACGTTTGAAAAGGCTTCCCATTACTGATGTATGTTTCTATCTGAGTCACAGTTAAAGCGTTTGTTGCTGGGACAGAGTTGAACAGAATATACTCAAACCCAAGCGTTAATGTTTGATCTGAAGAGTTTTCAACTTTAAGACCTAACCAATAGTGTTTTTGGTTTATAGCCTTCCCATCTGCCGTAATACCCGTCCAATCTTCAGGATTTTGACTTTGCCAATCAGTTTCAAGCTTTAGGGACACAATTCCATTTCTTTGTAATCCATTAGTCTCATTTTGAACAATGCTAGGATTCTTACTCCAACTACTAGGTAAGTCTGTTTCATTATTGGGATAAATCCAGCTAGCCCGCACGCCTGATAATCCTGTTTTAATAGCTTGAGAAAAGCGACAAATTAAATTGAGTTGTTCGGTACTTTGAGCATCGAATCCCAGGGTAACAACAATTTGTTCGCCTGTAGGAATTGTGATGGTAATTCCTGATAAAGGTTGATCTACAATGTTTGAGGTGATGTTTTTATATTTATTTTGCTGAATTAACAAAACATTAGTTAGATTAATTGGTAAGACTGTCAATTCTCGATCGGTTTCAAAGACAATTCCATCTTCATTTGCAGTGGGTAGTGTAGAGTATTGGCTTCCTGCAGGTACAATAACCGGAGTACTATTTGCAGTGCGAAATGTCAAAACTGTAGTTGCAGGGATCACTGGGTCACGAGTAATACCCAAAAGGTTTAAAAACTCAATATAATTCTTTTCTGGAACGCGATTGAGCCGATAGATCATCCCTTCGACAATCCAGGCAAAGAGTTCAATCAAGGCAATACCTAGATCGCTAGGATTATGATCTGTCCATTCTGGGGCATAGACTGGGATCAAAGCCTTGGCTTGTTCAACAATATCTCGCCAAGTGCGATCGTCTAAGTTCGGGGGTTCAATGCGTCCTCTAGCCATAACTCACCCTAAGCCTGCTCTAAATAAAATGGATAAACTAAGTTTTGCACCTCATAGGTTGCCTTGATGCGGTAGCGAATACTAATACTTAAAACATTGGTATCACGTTCTTCCCGATTATTTTGATCTGTAATGTAATCATTCCTTACACTTACCTCTTCCACGATAATGCGAGGTTCCCAAGTTCTTAGAGATTCTTCAACATAGAAACGCGCCAAGTTTGCCGTTGCTTTTGTATTAGGGGCAAAAATTAGGCTTTTTAGATTACAACCAAATGTCGGTCGCATTAAGCGTTCACCTTGCTGAGTCCCTAAAATCATGTAAATAGATTCTTTGATCTTTTGTTCTTGATCCGAGACTTCAACACCACCGCGAGAATTTTTACGCAGTGGAAAGGCTAAACCTTGACCTAAAAAGTCTGTCGCCATAATCCTACTCCTATCCACCAATGAAAACAGTACACTCTTTTTCAACGCTAACTTTAGCATTGAAAATTTCTTGGGCTGTTCCTGGAGATGGAGGAGTACTGTAATCCCACGTTTTTGCCGTGTCATTATGCCGAGCGGCAGGTTTGCCATTAATAAAGACACTTGAACTGCCTTGAGCGATCGTTCCAGTGTTATTAATTACTGATGTTAGTATTGTCCCCACACTCGTAACATCAGTTTGGCTTGCAGGTGGTATAGAATTAGTTGCATTACTGCCAACTACAGCTATAAATTGGCCCATTGCTCGGACGTTTTGGCTAAGCTGCTGCCTGATTAAACCTTCATAACGGAAAGGAACAGTAACAGGATTAGGAGGTGGAGAACCAGGAGGTTGAACCCAGACTTTACTTTGGTTTGTAGCATCTGAAATAACTTTGTCTCCTTGAGTTGCAGCTTTTTGTGACATATTAAGTCTCCTAAGGATTCAAATCAATTTTTTGGCCTGGTCCTGACTTAATCACTACATCTCCTTTTGCTTCGATGATAATATTTCCACTCGAAGAAGCCATTGTAATAGCTGACCCTGACTTATCTTGTAAGACCAACTTCTCATTTCCGGGTGTCTCATCTAGCAAAATTTGCATTCCCGATTTGGTTCTAATAACTTTTTTCTCATTCATGCCTGCATTCCGATCTGGGGGATTATTGGTAATATTCCACAAAGCTCCCAGTACATAAGGCTTATTGATGTCACCTCGATCAAATGCTACTAAAACCTGATCCCCCACATCAGGCAAAAAATAAGTTCCCTTATCCAGAGTAGCGATCGCCGCCCAACAGCTTAGGTTCGCGTCACAGAGATGAGGCAATGAAATCTGTACCCGTCCCAAGCCTTGGGGATCGAGATTATTCTTTACTTCACCAACAACTACCCCTCTGATACTTTCCTGCCGATTCGGTGAAGGTGTTTCAGCAATATTATTGCGTAAACTTTGCAGGAGATTTGTATGATACTGTTGCGACACTTCAAACTGAGTCAAATAGCCGCCCTGGTTGATAGTATGAGTGACCCTGCTCAGGGTGTATTTTCCACTAAATCGTTTGCCTACGCCCCGGATCTCAATCATGTCACCTGCTCGGAGGGTGGGTAATCCCATACAACTGCCAGAGCCTTCATAAAGTCCCTGGAGGAGTTGCTTTAACACAGATTTGGCTAAAACAGCCGCCTCAATCGGATTCTCCAGGTTCGGTTGATGAATGACCCGTTTACCAAAACTAACAAGCTGCTCGACAAAAGTACTACCTAGCTGTTCAATCAGATTATCCAGGTCGTTCCCAAGAGCGATCACCGGTAGGATTGCTACAATCTGCTGGGCTAACTCCTGGTTGTAACCCCGAATTTCTTGAATGCCAACCTGTCTAGAGGTTGAGAGTCGAGGATTGAAGCTGATTAAGTTTTTGCCCCACTCCAAAACCACCAGTTCAGTTTGGGGACGCGGAAAGCGAAAGTAGAGCTTATCCCAATGCACAAACACCTGGAAGAAATTACGGTCTGCCATTTCCTTCAGAAGCGTCCAATCGCTGCCACCTTGCTGCACAGAACAACGAGGCGGCATCGGAGCTGGATCGACCACTGGAATTAGCAAATTTTCAGCAGCGATCTGAGCAGCGATTAAGCTATCGTTCATGAATTTGAACGTAGTGCGTTGAGGAGTATTGTGTCGCAGCCGGTGGGACTTGTCGTAAGCCGTAAGCGTCAGGGCAGGGGCACCACTCTGAGGAAACGATGGACTGATGGCAACAATCTCCCCTAGCATCATGGGCTGTAGATCGTTGACATATCCCATGTATAATTCGACAGTTTTACCAACATCGAATAACGCAGAGTCCGTAAATTGCTGATTGGCATTATTTAGCCGTAGCGTAAACATGTCGGCAGTTTCAATATTGTTGTCGTAGGTGAGATCGAGAATGGCACGAGTCACATCAGCTTCCAGGGTTAACCCCTGAATCTTGACGACAAAATCTGGAACGTAGAACGACTGCATATGACGCTTTCACCTCCCTTGCGTTCTGGAATCGGGAATGATGATTGAGCTTCCTGCCCTGAGCTTTCGCGGATTCTCAATATTATTTGCCTCAGCTAACCTACGCCAGTCTTCCGGATTCCCGATTGTCTCACCAGCCAGTTTGCTGAGCGTATTTCCCTCAACAATGTTTTTAACTGTGGGTGAGCCGATCAAGAAACCGCGCTGGATCTCAAAATTAACCTCTTCATATTCCCTGAAGGTAACTGTAAGTGTAGCTCGTGCAGGTGTTCCATCTCTCAGAAACATAGTGAAGCGCTGTCCTACACTCTCTAAGACACACTTAAAATTAAAGCTTCCCCACGAAAAGAGCAAAATGGGAGGGGCTTGGGTGCGACGATCTTGATTGAGTAAGGTTGTCAGGCGTTGAGTCTGGGCTCGAACATCAACTTCCTGCTCAAACGAGTCGAAAAACAACTCCATCTTTAGGGTACGGGCATTGCCTCTAATGTACTGAATCGGCGGGGTTCGCAGCCCTGGAATGCCAATTTCGGCAAAAGAGTTACTCACATCCAAGGAATATTCTCCTGGGTTAAACCTAACCGAGATAGCTTCACCCGTTTGCAGGTTCCGAATAGTTGCTTTTTCCAGTGCCATTTGTTCTAACTCCCACGTTCAAATTCTGTCCGCAAGCATTGCCTTAAATCTTGATAAACTTCGTCTTTAATCAACTTCAGTTGCAGTTCTGACGGTGGGGCAACAGAGTTCGTCAACTGCGGAGTAAAGGGAGGCAAACCAATGTCTCTCTCGCTGAGGGCAGCCTTTGGCATTGGTGAAGACTGGGCAATGTCCCTTACCTGTGGGATAGGGGGTTGCGGTGTCCTTAGTGAACTGTCCATAAAACTATCAACGTCAGGGTTAAATCCAACTGATTTTGTGTGTTCTGGATACCCTTGTTGCGCTGAAATGTAGCGAAAGACCTTGCGTTCGTTGGCGAGTGCCTCTGTTTCTGCGATCGCAGAATTTTCCGAGGTAGACAACATATCTTGCCGCCTGAATTGTTCTAAATGCGTCACTTCGTGCCCTAACAGAGCTAATTCCATCATCTTACGGGGATCGTACTTGCCGATCCGAAACAAAATCTTATCGGGATAGGTGAGAGCATCCGCATGATATTTTTGGACTAGCGAGTCAGATAGGGTGTTGGCATAAACTCTAACACCAGGAACACGGATGTTTAAAATACGAGACAAAAACCCTTGAACCGACGATTCTAGAATCTGAAAATTGCTTTGATTGACTTTCAACTCCAGCTCCTTGATTTCGTTTATTGATTTATTGCTAGATACGATTGGGGAGTTCAAGGAATTAGAGTGTGTAACACCTGTTAATGATTTGCTGCTATATCTGATTGCTGGATCTAAAGACTTGGCTTTTGCAACTTCAGGGGAAAGGTCAAGCGATACATTAGGGGCGGCTGCATCCGTTGAAGCCAATTCCAAGGACTGATAGGTCAACTCAAGCGGCTTAGCCCTGGCAAACTTTAGGGGATTATCCTGGAATGATCGCTTCGGCATCCAGCCCCTTGCTCCAATTGTTTGAACAAATCCTCTTACAGTTGCGGTCGAGGATTCCGTTTTTTCATCTGCAAGATGTTTGGTTTGCAAGGCTTTGGCAAACTGTAGTTGTTGCTGATTCAGGATTCGCCGCTGTTCCAATGCTAGAGCAAACTGTCGCCTTAAACGATGAGAGAGGAAATCAGCGAGATCCTGTGATAAATCTTCTGCATCTTGATTTGACATAATTTTTACCTTATCCCTGACTGTTTACTTGCTATCAACCTAGAGATTTCTTGCACCCATTCTCGTCGCTCCCGATGTTCCATATTCATGAGCTGTTCATAAGACCAGTGCAGATGAAAGGCGATATAGGCTACCTCCTGACGGAGCAGATTCAAGGGGTAGCAGAGAATTCCCCCAGCGTTTCAGGTGCCGCTTCAAAAGCTTGTTGACAGTGGGGACAAATCATCTTGAGCGATCGCGTTCCGTTTTCATTAACACGGTTGTAAAACTTCTGTAAATAATTTAAGTCCGATGCAAATAAGCATTCAATAATTTTGGGATTAATAACTTCCAGCGAACCTAGACTGGTAATCACTCGTGACAACAAAATAATCACTAAATAGGCCGAATTCGACTGCACTCGTGGGTCTTTCAACGGCAAAATTTCATCAGCGGCTGTAGCCAACCGCATCACACCCCGACGATGTAAATTTCCTTCTTGATCCACATAGCCTTTAGGGAGGATAAACTCAAATTCTGTCTGTAGCATTGGTTGTTTCCTTACACTAAGACGTAATGTGTCTTATGCCCGCTCCAATCTTTCACAACTAATGGTCAAGTTATCAATAGCTACATCATTTCCTTTGGCGCTCAAATCTGGTGCATCATACTTGCTGGGCCAAGCACCAAAGAAGTTCCACCGTATTTTCTCAATACCTATATCATCTAGCACAATAATGGAGCCATTCTTTCGTTGAATTTGTCCATTGATAGCTGACAAGTGCCAATCGTATAGATCGCGCGAGTCAGTCAATCCCCATTTCAGCATCAGGTCAGGATAGCTCGACTTCCCAGGCAGTTTGTATACCGTAGTAGAATCGCCACCTTCACGATATTCAATCACCTCTACATTGGAACCAAAACCACTACATTCGGTAAAGCCGGCTTGAGTAATTCCATCAATTTCGACTAGAAAACGAAAGTTTTTATAAGGATTGGATCTCGGCATAGCTGTTCCTCATTTTGACGCTCGATCAGAAAATTTTGATAAACTAACCCCCAGTTATTTGTTGAATTCGGAAGACAACAAACTCGGCTGGCTTAACAATGGCCACACCAATTTCTGTGACGACTTCTCCTCGCTCTCGCACATCCGATGGGTTTGTCTCTGCATTGCAACGCACAAAGAAAGCCTGCTTAGGAGTATCTCCAAACAATGCTCCATCCCGCCATTGTCCCAATAGGAAATCGCTCACATTGCGGGTTATACGTTGCCATAATGCAGGGCTGTTCGGCTCAAATACGGCAAATTGAGTTCCCTGATCGATGGATTCACGCAAGAAGTTATACAGGCGACGAGTGCTGATATATTTGTACTCGCCATTTGCATCTCCACGAATTGTTCTTGCTCCCCAAACTCGGATATTGCCATTTAAAGAACGAATTACATTTACACCCTGAGGGTTCAGTCCTTCCTGTTGCGCTTGACTAATATTGTATTTCAATCCCAGCGCACCATATATAGGCTCATTAGCAGGTGCTTTGAAAACGCCTCGTTCTTTGTCTACTCGGGCATATATTCCAGCAATATGTCCGCCGGGTGGAACATATTTCAGCCCATCACCTGTTGGATTTTGAGCCTTAGTCGCAGAGTCAAAAACTTGAATCCACGGGAAATAAAAAGCGGCATAATCTGACTTATCAGGCAATATATTGTTAGCAGATAAAGGATTTAATTTAGTCAAGTCTAGTTGCCCAGTATTTTCAATTAACTCTGGACAATCTAAAACCGCAATTCGATCTTTGGTTTTGACTGCACAATGAGTTACAAGTGCGCTGCGAATTCCTGAATCGATCAGCCCTGGGGCTGCAACAATAGCAATCTCGTCAATAGGTTCAAAACTTCTTGCTAGGAAATCATCTCTAATGTCACTATCTTGTTTAGCTCTCACCACATAACAACGGGAACCGCCGTTATTAAAGAATCCATAGACCGCATGGGTTAGGGTATTTTGCTTTGAATCTGTTGCTGAGAAGTCTCCAAAATATTTCTTGTAATCGTCGAAGGATGTACATAGCTTAGGCTCACCAGCACCGACTACTATTTTTCGAGTAATTATATAATCACCTTCAATTTTCTGCCCTGCTCCAGGAGCAGAAGTTAGGTCTACTTTTGAAATCCGATTTGCATCATCATTCGTAAGAGTTGCGTCAGTTACGAGATTACCATTTACTCGTATTGTAAATTTCCCAGTAGTTGTATCAACAGGATAATCCGATTGTGGTAAGTTGAAACTCGTCTTACTTCCATCTCCAACATCAATAGTCTTTTTAGATACTGATTCCAGAGAAATTATGAAGTTATCTGGTATTACTCCAATAAAACCTGCGGTACTTGTCCCAACTCCAGCAATGGGACGAGCAAGGGGAGGAACTTCTTCAACATAAACACCGGGGGCAAGATAGGGACCTGGCATAACTTCACTTCCTTTTGCTTATGTATTGCGGACAAATTAGGTTAGTTTCACATCATAATTACTGCCATTAGGAGCAGGAACTATGATGTTAAAATTTTGGGTTGTTGTATTGACCAGGATGTCGGTTCCCGCCGCCCCGGAAGAGGGCGATATCAACAATGCCTTGGTCGTTGGGGCAGGCGTCCGGATAAGCGAATGCGTGGTTTGGGTTCCAGATGTCTGGTTCGTCAATGATGTTTTTTGAGTTCTCGTCGAGCCGAACAACCCTTACGTAGGGGAACGGGCGAGAATTACCCATCCCGTTAGCTGACCACATGAAGCCAATCATGCCCTTAGCTACCCATGCACCTGTAATCCGTGGATCGCATCGGCTAAGCCAGTCGTTTCCATCGGGACACCGGGTACTATAATCACCAGCTTGCCATGAGATCCTATTACAGCACTTGCGTCTATTATGAGGTACACTAGATTAAAATATAAATACTTTTAAATGAAGTCTTACTCTGTCGAT
>NZ_JBIQNW010000091.1:0-17479 GCF_047228265.1 Nostoc sp. UIC 10607
ATAAATAATGAACACTGAGACAAGAATTTAGCGATCGCACCTTTTTTAGCCGACCTCACAAAATCGCATTGCTCCCACGCAGCGATTGCTGATGTGGAGCAACAACTCTTATCACAAAAAACAGTGGATGCGATTGCTGACTTTATTGAACAGTCAGTAGTTGAGTCAACCTTAAGTGAAACGTTGCCACAATTAACAGAACAACTCTCTCAATATCGGCAGCAGCTAGAAGCAAGAAGAACCGCATTCGACGGACTAGACGCGGCGATTACTCAAGAGTTACAATCCCATACAGAGAAAAGAGCTATTTTATCAATTTCTGATTATATTGAGCAATCGGCTGTTGAATCAGCATTAACCCAAACAGTATTAGAACTAACGCAACAACTTTCTCAATATCAGCAGGAACTCGTTACAGCTAAAACTACATTTAATGACTTGGATGCAGTGCTTGCGACTGAGTTACAATCATATCTAGAGAAGAAAGCTATTTCATCGATTTCTGATTATATTGAGCAATCGGCTGTTGAATCAGCATTAACCCAAACAGTATTAGAATTAACGCAACAACTTTCTCAATACAAAGAGGAACTCATTACAGCTAAAACTACATTCAATGACCTGGATGCAGTTCTTGCGACTGAATTACAATCATATCTAGAGAAGAGAGCCATTTCATCAATTTCTGATTATATTGAGCAATCGACTGTATCTTCAGCATTAACTGAAGCAGTATTAGAATTAACACAACAACTTTCTCAAAATCAGCAGCAGCTAGAAGCCGGAAGAACCATATTCGACGACCTGGAAGCAGCGATTGTTTATTTGGAGCAACTCCATAGATCACAAAAACCAGTGGATGCAATTGCTCTTAATAAAGCTCAAACTCTAGCCACAGATAAACTAAAACTAACCCCGAATCAAACAGCCGAGTTATATCAGTATTACAGCGCCGACTTGCAAAACTTATTAGTGACTGACCGAGACAAAGAAATTGCTATACGGGCGCTATTAGATGATAAGCCATCTGAGGAAGTTGAAGAAATTATCTTTGCCAGTCCAGCCGGATGGACTACTGCTGAAGCTAAAGCATTAGTTATAATCGTTAACAATCAACTGGCATCCAATAGAGAGGAAAAACAGAGTTCACCCCAGTTTACGCCACCACCAGAGGATGAGAGTCTACGGCGAGTATTACAGTATTACCTGACTCAGCAACGCGGCATAACAAATTACCTTGTGGAACCATTACAACGCCAGGGGTTGGCTTATATAGATCAGCAGGAAAATGTTGTGTTTATCAAGCGGGGTTTAGATGGTGAAAAGTCAGGCGCACTGGTTTGGGACACCGCACGTCTTGACAATCGTGCTTTCAAGTATCCCGAAAACAGCGATCGCTCTCAGGGGTGGTTTCATCTGAAATTGGGTGGAGAGGCAGACGATAAAATCGAGAGAGTATTTTTGTGTGACTCCCCCATTGATGCGTTGACAATGGCAGAGATTGACAGGAATGAACACAAGGGGCAACCACCAGTTAGAACAATGTACATGGCAGTGGATGACCCGGATCACTTGCCAATAGAGTTCCTCAAAAATATCAACAGGATTGGGCTGGCATTTAATAATGATGATCTTGGAAATCTTGCCGCCCAGGTTGTTCAGTCAATGCTGCCCCAGGCTAAAAGAATTCCACCGTCGGGGCTGACTTGGAATGAGATTCTTATTGAACAGCAGCGACAGCAGCAAGAGGAACTGGAGCAAAAGCAACGGGGGCGTGGTTTTAGTCGATGAACTCATGTTGACCCGACGAACTTGTGGCCGCTGCGCTCTTGGAGTCGGTGGCTCTTACGGGCAGAAAGATTACTGGTTGGGCCGACTCCGAGCCACGAGTTCTTAAACTTTATAAATATTTTCAGTATAAATACTAATAATCGTAGTTATAGTTATTTATATTCTACTGTCTAATCTTGTAAGAATTTCGGACAAAAATTAAGTATATTTAACAACTATACAATAGTTGAGTTTAGACAACTTGATGCTGGAATTTTGGAAAAGCCTTCTTGCTTATAAACAGTTTATTCCCCACGGTCATTGCTATCTTTGGAAACCAGAATTAGTGGGGTTGCATATTGTATCCGACAGTTTAATTGCGCTTTCTTATTATTCCATTCCGCTCACGCTACTTTATTTTGTCCGCAAGCGCCAAGATTTGCCCTTCAACTGGATATTTCTGCTATTTGCAGCATTTATTGTTACTTGCGGTACTACCCACCTGATGGACATTTGGACGCTCTGGTATCCTACGTATTGGTTGAGTGGTTGTGTCAAAGCGATTACAGCCTTAGTTTCACTGTACACAGCTTCCGAACTTATACCTTTGATACCAAAAGCACTTGCTCTCCCCAGTCCTGCACAACTAGAAGCAGCCAATCGAGAACTGGAGCGGGAAATCAGTGTACGCAAACAGGCAGAACTCGCACTACAAGAGCGGGAAGCTATGTTGCGGCGAATTGGCGATAATCTGCCCAATGGGGCAATTTATAAGGTAATCCGCGAATTCGATGGCAGCGATCGCTTTGATTATATCAGCGCGGGGATTGAAAGACTGACGGAAGTCAGCGCAGAAGATGCACTGAAAGATTCAAGTTTGCTCTATCGTCAGTTTATCCCAGAGGACGCACCACTCTTACAGGCAGCAGTCGAGGAATCTCGGCAGAATCTCTCGGTATTTGATATACAACTGCGAATCCAAACGCCCAGCGCTCGGCTGAAATGGTTTCATTTTCGTTCCACGCCACGTCAGTTGCAGGATGGCCGTGTGGCTTGGGATGGGCTAGTAGTGGATGTCACTGACCTAAAGTGTGCTGAAGAAACACTACGCAAGAGTGAAGCCTTATTAGAAGAATCTCAGCGAGTTGCTCGTCTCGGTAATTGGAAGTTTGATCTTGCCACTGGCAAAATTACTTGGTCAAAACAGATGTTTGACCTTTTTAATCGAGATCCCGCACTTCTTGAGCCGAACTACCAAGAAAATCTGCAACTGTACTGCCCAGAAGACGCAGGAAAATTAGCACAAGCTGTTGAGCGGGCAATGTCAACTGGCGAATCATACAAACTCATTCTGCGCGCATCTCAAACTTACGGGTCTACTATTTATATTGAGGGGATTGGACATGCAAAATTCAACGCAGATGGAAAAGTAATTCGCCTCTATGGAACTGCCCAAGATATTACAGAACGGCAAGCCGCACTCAATGAACGCAAACAAGCTGACGAAGAACTCCGACGCAGTGAAAGGCTGCTAGCTACTGCTCAAAAGATTGCCCAGATGGGCAGTTGGGAATGGTACTTAGAGTCTCAAAAACAAATTTGGTCAGCCGAAACCTTCCGTATCTTCGGTTTAAATCCTGCTGAATTAGCACCGACACAGGCTGCATTTCTCCAGATGGTTCACCCAGAAGACCGACCAGTGTTGCAGAGGCATCTATTAGGGGCAATCGCCAAGAGAAACCCCTTCAATCTTGAATATCGCATTGTCCGACCTGATGGCTCATTGCGCTACCTGGAGTTAAGAGTAGATGTAGCTTATGATACTCAAGGTAAGACTATTAGACTGTATGGAGCTATTCTAGATATTACAGAACGTAAAGAAAGTGAGTTAGAAATCACCAAGAGCCGCGACTTGCTAGAAGCTGTCTTTAATGGATCTGCTGATGCGCTCTTTTTGGTAGATATAGAAACCTTACTGACTATTGACTGTAATAATCGCGCAGTAGAACTATTTGCAGCCTCAAGTAAAGCTGAACTCATTGGTATTGAAGGTCAAACTTTACAAAAGGTGCAGTTTACTTCTGATGAACTAACCACCATCATCGAAGAAATTAACCAGCAAGGGTTGTGGAGTCAGGAAATTGAATACGTCACCAAGCAGGGCAATTGCTTTTGGGGAAACATCGCAATCAAACAAATCATAGTTGCTGACCGAGCGATGAATTTGGTGCGAGTTACAGATATCAGCCCCAAGAAGCGTATCGAAGAAGAACGCCAACGAGCAGAAGTAGCCTTAGCCAAAAGTGAAGAACAACTCAGGCTGACGATGGAATTTAACCATATCGGTAGTTGGGATTGGAATTTGCTTGATGGGGCAGTCATCTGGAATGACAACCACTTTCGCTTGTTAGGGTTAGAACCAGAAACATCATCAGCTAGATACCAGGTATGGCGCAATGCTATTCATCCAGAGGATGTTGAGCGAGTTGAACAGGCTCTATTCAACGCCATGACTCAGAATACTAATTATGAAGCTGAATATCGGGTGATTCATCCTGATGGCAAAGTGCGCTGGTTGGTTGGAAAAGGACGCAGTATTTACAACGAAGCAGGTAAACCTGTGCGGATGTTGGGTGTGGTGATTGATATTAGCGATCGCAAGCAAGCAGAAATTGCTCTGAAAGAAAGTGAGATTCGCTACCGTGCCATTGTCGAAGATCAGACTGAACTCATTGCCCGATATTTACCAGACGGTACACTTACGTTTGTCAACCAAGCTTATGCAGTTTATTTTGGACAATCGCCAGAGGAAATGATCGGCAGCCGCTATCAACCGATTATCTTTGAGGAAGATCGGGAGCGAGTTGTTCAATTAGTCGCTTCAATTAGTGTCGATAATCCTGTTGTGATTATTGAGAATCGCGTGGTTGTGGCAAATAAAGTGCGTTGGACTCAGTGGCATAACCGAATGCTGTTTGACGAGCAAGGATGCTTTATCGAATTTCAATCAGTGGGACGGGATATCACAGCCCTCAAGCAAATTGAAGAAACACTTTTTCAAGAAAAAGAATTAGCTCAGGTGACGTTGCAATCGATTGGAGATGCAGTTATTACCACAGATGCGTTTAGCAGGATTCAATACCTCAATCCCATTGCAGAATCTCTGCTCGGATGTAGTGAAGCATCTGCACAAGGGTTGCCGTTAAAAGAAGTCTTGAGAATTGTGCATGAAACGACACGGGAGATAGTTCAGAACCCAATTGAGCAAGCGTTACAGGAAAATCGAATTGTGAGTTTAGCAAACCATACCGTCTTAATTACTGAGAACGATCAAGAGATTGCAATTCAAGATTCAGCCGCGCCCATTCGCAATCGTGAGGGACAAGTTATTGGCGCGGTTATGGTGTTTCATGACGTGACTCAGAACCGCCAGCTTTCGCGTCAGCTATCCTGGCAGGCAACCCATGATGCCTTAACCGGATTGGTGAATCGTCAGGAGTTTGAGCGGCGGGTTGAACAAGCATTGCACCTTGCTTTTTTAGACCACCAGGTTTATGCGTTGTGCTATTTGGATCTCGATCACTTCAAAATCGTAAATGATACCTGTGGTCATGTGGCTGGAGACGAATTACTGCGTCAAATTACTGCCTTATTGCAGGAGAAGATTCGGAAAACTGACACACTCGCACGCTTAGGCGGCGATGAATTTGGCGTATTACTCACTCAGTGTACATTAGAGGAAGCTTTACGAGTTGCCAACAATCTGCTTTCATGTGTTCAAGAGTTCCGGTTTGTTTGGCAAGAGCAGGTATTCTCAATTGGAGTAAGTATTGGCTTGGTCGGTATCGACACGAATATCAAGAGCCTTGCAGAGATTATCAGCACGGCTGACGCAGCTTGCTATGCCGCGAAGCACCGGGGTCGCAATCGCGTATATGTTGCTGAGGCTGACGACCAGGAGCGACTGCAACAGCGTGGCCAGATGCAGTGGGCCAACCGCATTTCTCAAGCCTTGGAAAATGATTGGTTTTGTCTCTATGCTCAAAGAATTACCGCGATCGCTCCGACAGATCGTAATGGCGACCATTATGAAGTGCTACTGCGGCTCCGGGATGAGCAGGGAAATTTAGTGCTGCCGATGGCGTTTATTCCAGCAGCAGAACGCTACAACTTGATGCACCTGATCGATCGGTGGGTGATTCGGACTCTGTTCAAGAATTGGTCAAGCGTCGTTGGCGATAAACAAAGCATCTATGCGATTAACCTTTCTGGCTCTAGCATCAACGACGATCAGTTCATTGACTTCCTGCATGAGCAGTTTACCCTACACCCCATCTCACCCCAACGCATTTGCTTTGAGATTACCGAGACCGTGGCAATCGCCAACCTCGTAAAAGCCAAGCAGTTCATTCAAGAACTTCAACAGATGGGCTGTCGCTTCGCGTTAGACGATTTTGGGGTGGGGATGTCGTCGTTTGCCTATCTGAAGTCTCTGCCTGTGGATTACCTCAAAATTGACGGGAGCTTTATTCGGAACATTGTCGATAATCCTGTGGATAATGCAATCGTGACAGCAATCACGCGCATTAGCTGTGTGATGGGTATTCAGACGATTGCTGAGTTTGTGGAGAATAACGCGATTTTAGAGCGAATTACGGCTCTAGGAATTGATTACGCACAGGGCCATGGCATTGCAGTACCTTGCCCATTGGAGGGTATTCACGGGCAGTGAAAAGAAGCTTTAGGATCAATCCTCCTCTAAATGTGTTACAACCACAACCTGATATTACAAATGTAGTCTTTTATTACTCATTTTTCAGTGCTGTTTCTCTTTTTTGAGTTTTTGGTTCAAAAAATGGGTTTTATTTTATTGCGTACTGTGCGAGAGTTTTGGTCAGGAATTTTTGGCGGATAAATCAGGGTGGTAAATTAGGTTTTTGGGGTCGAAATCCTTAGATTTACCTTATGTATACCTTGTAAATACCTTGGAGATGCCATTGCAGTACCTTATTTTTGGCAAAAAAGAGGCATTTTGTAAAAAACGGTGATTTTCAGAGTTGCAAGTGCAAATAAATCCTTATATTTGCCATTGCAATACCATTGAAATGCCATTAATTTACCTTACAAATGCCATTTTCAAAAAAATCCTTGTAAATACCTTATAAATGCCTTTTAGTTAAATAATGTTTAGTATGCGAAGTTTTTCTGAAGCCCTGATAAAATCAAGAGCGAAAAAATGAAATTGATGATGAGCCAAGGGTAAGCTATGGAAGTCAAAAGCGAGGTAACAATAAAATTTAGTGGCGAACTACCAACAGCCAAACCAACAGAAAATAAAAAAGTTGCAATCGAGTTGACTGATCAGAACGGCATAGTCTTCACCGCTCAAGTTAATGCCAAAAGTTGGCGTAAGGCTGAAACTAGCGCCTCGGAGTTTGCAGACTGGGCTGGGGCTGTATCGGGCAAGCTTGGAGTGCGAACAGAAAACGGCTTTGAGATCATTGACGCAGGAATCCAACTTTTTGAGAAAAAAGCAAAGGAAGTCAAACCAGATGTAGGGGCTACTGTATCTGAAGCTGGCGTTTCTTCATGACCACATACAAAAAAACCCTACTCCTTCACTGCTCTAGTGTTTGGTGTGGGGCTGTTGGGGGCTGAACAGGCTTAGTTTGAGGTATGAAGTTGACCGCAGATCCCTGGTGCGATTCATGAATTCTCTGTAAAGAACATGAATTTTTTTCTGAACTTGCTACCATGTAAGCTGTATATCCCTACATACCAAACCACTTATACAGTAACCGGGGCATTGAATCTATGAAGCCCCATGTAAATTTATCGCTCTTCTCTTAGCTGCTCTCTTGTAAAAACTTGAGAGCAGTTTTGCATTCTCAATCAGTATATCTACAATAGGTTTTACGTTTGCTGTCCTTGCCTTGATTAAAGGACGAAATCGTTATTTCGTTAAATCGCTAATTCTTGCTTAAACGAAATCTCTCTGTACGATTAAGCGAAAACACGATATAACTAATTCGCTATAAGGCGAAAGGACGAAATTTGATGACCGTATTGGTGGGTGTCATTTCTCAAAAAGGGGGGGTAGGTAAAAGCACCCTTGCTCGGCTCATTGCTCGTGAATATGCTGCTGCTGGCTGGGATGTAAAAATTGCCGACCTAGATATTTCTCAAGGTACGAGTACGGATTGGAAACAACGCCGCTCAGTCAATGGTATCCAGCCGGAGATTGCTGTTGAACCATTCCGCACTGTTGCTCAAGCACTGAAACACGCCTCGGTTTATGACCTTATGGTTATGGACGGGCCACCGCATTCTATGCAAGGCACTCTAGAAATTGCCCGTGCAAGTGATTTACTTGTCTTACCCACTGGTTTATCACTGGATGATCTCAAACCTTCTGTACTGTTGGCGCATGAATTGGTAAACGCCAAAATTCCTACGGAGAAAATTATTTTTGTTTTATGTCGAGTTGGCGATCGGGAGAATGAAATTGAGGAGGGCAGATCATATATTCATAAAGCTGGATATGTCACAGTGGCTGGTTCCATTCCAGAAAAGACTGCTTACCGTCAGGCAAGTGATAACGGTCGTGCTGTTTCTGAGGTCACATTTCCTACCTTAAAGCAACGGGCCGAACAAGTAGCGCAAGGAATTATTGATCTGTTAAGTAAGCAAGGGGCCTAATTATGTCAACTAAACCACCTCCACCACCTCGCAAACCAAGCAAGGGTGAACCCCCTAGCATTAAGGAAACAAAAGATAACTTGGAGAAGCCCGATCCAGGTGAAATTTCCAACCTGAATTTTAAAGTACCTGCCGAGTTTAAAAAGGATTTTAAGATTGCGGCTGCTACTTACGGTTGTACCCAAGTCGAGCTATTGCAACGGATTTTTAAATACTGGACAGATAATCATGGTTAGTAAAGATTCGTCCTTTCGCTAAATAACGAAAAAACGATTTCTTTATTTATGATTTTAGTGTCGTCGGCATACACTCCAAAACCCGCCTAAAAATTAGAGTAAGCCATTCCCCCGCAAACTATCGGTGCGACCGCAGCACAGATATGGATTGTCATGACCTGCTACTAATGCATTGATTTTGTGCATTGCGAGTTATGTGGTAGCACGGTGAGTTGTGTTAGTTAGTACATCAATACGGGAACTCTAAAAAGGTGACTGCTTATTAACTATGACTCAGCCAGGGCTGCCTTGTTTTTATCATGAACGACCAAGCACTTGAACAAGCATTGATTGACCTTCCTGATAAGGCATCAGAATCTAATGTAAAGCATATATTTATCCCTCCATTTTTTAATGCCCTTGGTTTTGAATTAACAGAGATTTCCTCGGAGTACAATACGGGAGGAGGCGCTGTCGATTATGCTTTGCGCCACAACAAAGAAGATAGTGTCACTTTTTTAAAAAAGCCAACTAATCCTGATATCTTAGTAGAAATAAAAAAGAGGAGCGAAAATCTTCAAGAAGGCACATTACAATACAAGGAAACTGTTGAGCAACTTACTCGTTACTTACTAGCTCCAAATTGTAAAAATGTGCAATGGGGAATTATTACTAATGGTTCTCATATACAGTTATTTAGGAAGCATGGGAAAGTAATCCATCCATCTTCGCTCTGTCTAGAGATAACACCTGATAATATTAGTAAAATTGCTAAAGATATAAGACAAAAAATAGATAACACATCCAAAGCTTTAACAGTAGCTATTTATAACAATAAGGGAGGAGTAGGAAAAACGACAACCACAGTTAATCTAGCTGCTGCACTAACTGTTATGGGGAAAAAAGTATTGATTGTAGACTTTGATGCTAATCAAAGGGACTTAACTAATTACTTTAATATCAAACCGCAAAAAGAATCTATTTTCTCACTATTAGAAGATAAAAATGATCGGGTTTCTATCAAGGATGTATTATTCAGTTATAAAGTTACTTTCAAAACTCCAGTCAAAACATTGAGCTTTGATATTTTGCCATGTGATGAAAAACTAGGGGATTGTTCTGAAGTAGAACTTAAACAGTTATTCAAAGAAAGCAGATTACGCCAAATTTTAGACAAAGTAAAGTTCTATTATGATTATATTCTAATTGACTCTCCACCTAACTGGCGTTTTTTTAGTAGAAGTGCTGTCATTGCCTCTGATGTAGTAATAATTCCCACAAAACCAAACAATATTTTTTCTTTACAAAATGCCGCTATAACTATCAAAAGTTACATACCCGAAGCTCAAGAATTAAAGAAAAACAAAGACGGTACTCCTATTGCATTACCTATATTTTGGAATGGTGAAAAGATTACTGAGCCTCAAAAACAAGCTGCATATAAAGCAATTGATAACCTGATAGAAGAGTCTGAAAAAAATAAAGAGATTCCATTTGATTTGCAACCATATTTTTACCCACGGTTTAAAAATTCTGTCAATATACATAAACAACTTATATTTGAAGTACCGAGCTATGCACATATAGCTAACGCTGCCTTTTCTCGGATACCTGCTGTCTATAAGGACAGAATTGCTTATAGTTATTATGCAGAATTAGCAAAGGAATATTTCCTGCAATGAAAATAGATGACATTGGTAATTTAATGTATTTGTACAGAAAAGAAATTTCTCTATGCGGAGGTACAGATGCTCCTGAGTTTTTAATTAAATCCACAGCACAAGCCCTGAATAGCTTGGGAGGTCGGAACTGGATACCTGTAATTGTTAAAGAGATTGGTGAAGACCAATATGAAGTGATTGGTAACTCGTTTATTTATGCAGTTGCCGAAGAAGCCGGGTTAGATAAGGTTTGGTGTATCATCGCCGATGATAGTAAAGAAACATCTGAAGTTACTAAGATTCTGGCTGGGGAGATCAGACCAAAAATTAACCTATGCCATGCTACCAGAGATGAAATAAAGTCTGCACTTGAATATTTAATTGAGAAACCAGGTAGCGTTATTAAAAGTGTGAGCATCTTGGTTGCTGTCAACAGGATTGAAGAAGCTTCTGACCGCAAATATTGGAAAACTTTTGAGCCTATAACAAAGCTTGGGTGTGGAATTACCAAAGGGGCTAAGTTGAACGCTTTAAAAGAGGTATTTGCCCTCACACCTGAACCCAAAGTTACAGACACCATAGAAAAAGAAGTTTTTGAACCTCCATCAAAACTGCCAACTGGTGATGAACTTTCACCAAAAACACCATCTAAAGAGTATTTAATAAAGTTGACTGTTGCAAAACTAAAAGAAATGGCTAGAGAACGTAAAATACCGGGATATGGTAGAAAACTTAAGGATGAGTTAGTTAGATTACTGAGTCAGTAAAGTGCATTTGGATATGCAGAGAAATAATTTGGGGTTATTCATTAATTCTGTCCACACGCCCCGGATAGTTGTAGGTAGTGGATCACTTGTACATAGCAGATGGTAAAAATGCTCAGAGATTTCTTGGATAGTTCGCAAAGGTATCCCAGCACTTGACATCTACGATGGCGTACCCGCCTGCCAAGAGTGCGATCGCTCATCTCAATGAACGTCATAAATATTAAAATGGATTTTTCCCGTCCCAATCCCAATTAAAATGCTCAAACCGTTTGGGATTCTGAGCTGTGTAACGAACACTGTGCTGAATATTTTTGTGTCCTAGATAGGCTTGGATGTCGCGGGTTGTAGCACCCTGACTCGCCAGATGATAGCCACATGCATGGCGAAATTGATGCGGATGAACCTTGATCCGAACCCCCGCCGCCAATGTCGAACGCTCGACAATCTTGGCTACTGCATCTGGAGAAAGAGCATTACCGCGTTCGTTGGGAAACACAAAAATGCAGTTTGGGTAGAGTGTTTGCAGTTTCAAGAGAAGTTCTTTTTCGTCTTCGCCCAAGGGATGAAAACCACTCTCGCTACCCTTAAGGCGATTAATCCAAATCGTTCCCTCATCCAGCATCACCGCATCCCATTTGAGGTTGCAAGCTTCAGATGCTCGAAACCCGTGGCGGAACATCATCAATAGTAAAGCCAGATCGCGCTCTCTATGTCTCCCTCTAGAACCTGCTGCGGCAACAATCTTGTTTACCTCAGCCAAAGTCAGGTATTCTCTAGATCGATATTGAATATTTTTTTTGCGGATTAGCGGCAATGGTTGGTTCATTTATAATCTATGGCAACTGTCTGTAAAAGGGTCTTTTTATAGACAGTTTAACTCGCTACGATGCCTATTCTTTCGTTGACCATTACCCGACTGAACCGCAGCTTATCAATCACTCTCCATCACCACAGCCTGAAAACCCTATGATTCCGTGTGAGTCATCATATCTGCTTATGATTGCAGCACGTTAACCATCATCAGGTATGATCCGCTAAAGGCTTGGTAGTCAATCTATTCCCCTACCAATGCTAATGCGTGATTGATCACGCGGTCAGATAAATACATTCCACACTGGCGCAATTGTTCTAAAACTGGACGTGCAGCAGGAATTACGCCTCGTTGTTTGGCAGTAATAACAATGCCCAATGTCCCCCGTACCGGAATTCCCAAAGTGGCAGCACAGCGACGGGCTGCTAAATCATCCAGAATTACTTCCGTTCCAGGATTTACATAGCCCCAGGTTAGTACGGCTGACTCACCTAGACCCAAATCCCAGCTTTGAATCACATTCGGGACAGGTGGTGTTTCTTGTACAACCAACCAATCAGTATTATTAAGCGCCACTGCTGTTACATCTGCTGACCCATACGCCTGAATTTCTGTGGCTACAGCATTAGGAACAATAACCGATGAACTAATTACCTGTAATAAATCAAGAAAGCCGCCCTTGGTCAAAAAAATTAATGGGGATGTGTTGATAGCAGGGAGTTCAGCCACGGTTCAACTCGCTCTGCAAATCATCAAAGTCAACAGCAAAGACATCCACTTGTTCACGGGCTAGGACGGCTAGAAAGTCTCGGCGGTTTAGCCCAGCAACAGAGGCGGCTTTCTCCATTGAGATTTCCTGCTTCTGATACCAGTAGATAGCAGCAGCAAGACGCATATCTTGCACAAATTCTTCTGGGCTTAGGCGACGGGCGCTAAACACTTCTTCTGGCAGGTTAATCGTGACATTAGACATAATTTCTGTCCTAAATTGCTGCATTAATAATATCAACCATTTCTTTTTAAAAGTGATCGCTGCTAAGGCAGTGCGCCTGCTGCGCTACCACCAACCACCAAGTAGATAAAACCCGCTATTTGTCTTGCTTTAGGCGAGAGTAACTTACTGCGGTAAGTTGCTTTAGTTTACTAATAATCTACAACTGTATTAAAGTAGACAACTTATTTAAATAATTATCTGACTGTGCCTTAATTGATTTTATGCTGTAAATTACTTAATTGATAATAGCTCTTAGCGGCTTGCCTTATACCATCTAGGTGAGATACTAACTAAAATTTAGATATTTAGAGTCATACACTTTAAATAAAAAGTAACTTACTTTAATTTTCTTAACTTAATGCAGTAAGCTGCCAAAGCGCATTAGTAAATTACTATTAACACACTAGTATATTACTTTCATTTGTTTTAAATTTAACGTAATTGACTTTAAATTACCAATACAGAATAAGCAGTGTATGGCTACTAAAGACTGGTTAGACAATCACGCTAAAGTGACAGCATACCTTGATTTCAGCCTCTATGCTAGTTTAGAAAAGTGGATGAAAACACACAAAATAAAAAAAGCGTCTCAGGCTCTCACAATTATACTTGAGCATTATTTAGAGGGCAATATTCCGATTGAAGTGATGCCAGAGAACCTTGAACAAGAGGTAAAACAGCTTAAGGTTAAAACCACCGAAATCGATGGTCTAGAGGCAGCCGTAGCCGAGCAACAAAAGGAATTCAATGATGAGATTAACTCGCTCAGAACAGAAATCGATGGACTACGGCAAGCTCTTATTAACGCGGGATTATCATCTCTCAGAGAGAGGGTAGAAGACATTCCCAGAGGCAAAATTAAATTCTCATATTCTGATCATGATGCTAAACAGGGGCTAACCAAGACTGACCTGTGTGAGCGGATAAACATCAACGGCAGTCAAATCAATCAATGGGCTACGATGCTCAACCTAGACCCTGATGAATACCTGTTTGAATTGACTGGGTGGAAGAAACCCCTTCAGGCTCGGCGGTACTTCCCGGTGTTGGGGGACGAGCAAAAACTTGGGGCAAAAACTAGCCAGTAAGTATAGCTATCAGGACTTATGGCACTGACTTGTAAATGTAATTTAAATTTGTGCTGATGGGCGAGGATAGAAGAGGTGGTAGATGGAGAAACATAGTCTGAGAGATTTAGCCAACGGCATTACCGAAAGCTGGAAAAGCTTTAACATCAGTCAAGTGAATGGCAATAACGTCCGCTTCAGAGTCATGGAGGATGTAACAGCACGTTGGCATTCACACGACGCAAGTGATGAGTTGTTCTACGTGATTTCGGGCACGGTTCACATTGATACTGAAGACGGAACGCATACGCTTACTGCCAATGAGCTTTTTGTGGTTAGAGCCAAAACGAAACATCGGGCTAGAGTTGAAGGAAGGGCAACAATACTTGTGATAGACAATATTGAGTGAGCAATGGTGATTTGTCTACACAACGTATACAAATCCTAGACAAGCAGAATATCTACTATGAACAAAACTGTACACCAGTGGTAGACATGAGCCTAAGCCATAGTAGAGAGCCGAGAGCTAATGTCTGCTGTCTTAATTCTGTCTACTCCTCTGTCGCGTCTGTCCATTGCTGTATAAGGATTCTGTCTACTTCTGTCTGTCCTCTAGGTCTGTCTGATTTGAGTTAATTTCGATGGTCGAGGCATCTAGCCAGACAGACAGACTCGCCTCTACCAGTTCGTTAAACAATCGCTTCAATTCCTCCGAACTGAACCGTTGACCTTTTACCTTGAAGTTGGGCTGTATCTCCTGTATGACTGCCGATGTTCTTCCTGTGCGCTGGAGGTATTGCAGCAGTGATTGGGCATGGGGTGTTAGGGATGGGGTTGGACTAGAGTCTGTTGAGGGCTTTTCTAAATTAAATTCCAATTGCCAGATGCGCTCGGCTGTTTGGTGATCAGTGGAAAGTTTGGGGTCTACATGACTGGTGTTGCTTTGAGCATCAGCTTGAAAGGATTCATCAAGCCTAAAATCAATTCGCTTGTGGTCAAGCTTAGGGAGTTCAATATCAATCCATTGCCCATGTCCTGGCAGTTTGATTTTACCCCTACCACTAGCTTTAGCTTCTGTGGTGATTGGGTCAATAGTTGCGATTAGTTCTACTTCTAACAGTGCCGCATCCCGAAGTTTTGATAACCCTTTAGCTTTGGCTAAAATCTCCATTGTGCGGTCGTGAGCTACGAACAAAGGAATCATCAACTGTTTGCGGGATTCGGTCATGGCACAGCGAAACCATTTACCAATAAAATCTGGATCTGGTTTCCATTTTTCATCCTCACAATCGTCTGGCATTCGCTCAACAATGTTATCCGTCCAAGTTGTAAACTCCTCAGCGACTACACAGAAATGTTGGTTTGTGTCTCTTAAGTGTTGCGTCCATTGCTCCTCAACCATTCCACTTTCACGATAGGCTTTGTAACGGCGACGCATTTCCGCCATGTACCATTGCATAAAGTCGGCTATTTCCTTGTAGCCAGTAATCAGGTTTACCCCCCGCCATTCAACTTCTGTTCCGTGAGGGTCAAGTACAAAGATTTGATTCCAACCGGCTTGACGCTTTGCCCAAATAATCTCTCTGGTAGTCCAGGACTTACCTGCACCCATGCCACCAAATATCAGAGTGGGGTAGCCGATGGTGTTTTTGATCCAGCGATATTTGTCGCCGTCTGCAATCGCTCCTGGCTCAGATCCAGTAACCTTATCGTTGGGGTCAATCGTCCCCTGTAAAGTCTGGCTACCTTGCAAATAGGGCGTTTTCATCTCTCGCAGTTGCTTAATGTACTCTGCCTTCTGTTGCTCGGTCATCCCCGCCGTCTGCGCCTCAAAAATAGCCTCGGATGCCTCCATCTGCGTAACTTCTATCTCAGTGTGGGCATAAATCTCGGCTTTGGTGATATCAACAGTGCGATCATTGGCCACTAGATCCAGGTCAGCTTGTAGTTGGACTTCTGCGATCGCAACATCTCGGTAACTCTCTAGTAGCTCAGAACGTGCAGCCATCTCAGCTTTTGCAGCATCCCGATGAAGGGCGATGTCTTCAAAAACTGCTCTCTGCTTCTCCTCATTTTGACAATGGCGAAGCATCCACCCAGCAAGAGCAAACCCCAGGAATCCACCAAACCCCCAAAACGGTTTGTATGGGTTGGTCGCTTTCACCAGTCCATTAACGCCCATAGCTGGGTTACGCACTATTTGGCGCGGCATTCCATCACTCTTCCACTGTGACCAATAAAATGGGGTCATCCTGAAAGGTCGTCCATTCTTGTCTGAGCAGGTCAATGTTTTCAAAGGGGTTTTGACACAAAAGTAGATGCGATCGCTGCTTGTTCCCTGCCACGCCTAGTTGATATCGCTCGACTCTTGGGGCACTTCATCCCAGTAACCCATCTCTTCAAATCGGCTATAAATTCTCATTGCCAGTTGCCGTAATGGGTCGTCAAAATCATCAGAAATTAAATCAAATCGGTTAGAGCCAAACGCCAACATATTTGCAATATCCGGGTCAATGCCGTTGCCCAAGAATTGACCAAATGCAGCAGAGTATGGATGATCATCAATGGTTTCATGAGTTGCTAAGAATTCGGTTCCTGTGAAAGGTGGGTAATCTTCACTCTCGAATAATGGTGTGGAGAGTGCTTCAATATCTGCCGAAATCATTGCTGCCCATTGTTCAGGATTTTCTGCTTTGAATTGCTCTAATCTCAGGGCGGAGTCAGTCAGAGGCGATTTGCCCCAATCGTTGAGATTTCTGTAGTCAAGTGTCATTTGTTAGAATCCTTGTAACGATGTGTACTTGATGCACTTTCGGGTGAGGCGATTGCACTTACTTTGGTCGGTCGATGCAATCGCTTCATCATCAGTTTTCACAAAACTCAACAAGTTCAAAAACCTCCCTTTGCACTTGGTTTTGGCTTAGTTCAAAGCGTCTAGCTTTCGAGTCATTGAAAATGAAAGGGGCATTGACTCGACAATTAGAGCGATGGCTGTAGCGCAGTTGTTGACCGCGAAATTCGTACAAATGGTTACGCTGTAAGGCTGTTGTTTCTAACATTTGCTTCCTCAAACTTGGGAATAAAACTCGATATTTAAGATTGCTTCGTGAATCTCCATCAAGGCTTGAACGGCATCACCTATTTTTAGGTCATTCGATGTACTGAACCGTTCGGAGGCTCGAGAAAGTTTGTAATTTGGGGATGCTTGCACAAACCTTAGAGTCTGTTCGCAACCAAGGATAATGGTCATGATTTCGGTTGTTGTTAGCGATGGTTGTGTCTTTTGGGTGTCTTGGTCGCTCATGATTTGTTTCTTCTCCTTTGGGTTTTAACTGGTGTGGGTTGGGGTTCTGGCTCACTGTTTGGCGCTTGTGGCTGACTCGGTTTTTGGAGTACATAGCTGATAGCCCCAGCACCCCCCCTGACAGGTGTAGGTTTTTTACACAGGTGTGAGTATTCATTAGTATTGCTGTAAAGATAGGTATGAAACCAGGG
>NZ_JBIQNW010000092.1:0-17377 GCF_047228265.1 Nostoc sp. UIC 10607
ATTTTTCACCGAAACTTGCCCAGGCGTTTTGAAAGCATAAACGTGCCGCCCCGGCAAACTTATGGTTACAGTCACAATTTTATACTTAAAACACTGAGCTATCTGGAGAAGAGGTATTAATCGTAGTTGATATCGGATAAAAGATAAGGGTTACTTATTTTGTGTTGTAGTCTTGTATTACGATGTAATCTAAAGCATAATGTGAGCAAACACCTTAGTTCAAGGTTGGAAACGTGGCAAAATTAACGATTCAGATCCCAGATGAACTAGCCGGGCGTTTAGAACCTTTACAAAGTCGCTTACCCCAACTACTTTGGCTATTGTTGGATGCAGATGTGCAACAAACAAGCGAGCAGCCAAAAGTGAATGCACAAACTGTAGAGGTTTCCGAAGTGTATCAAGAAGTGCTGGATTTCTTGATTAAACGTCCAACGCCAGAAGAGATAATTGCTTTTAAAGTTTCATCACAAGTACAAATGCAGTTAGAAGCATTATTAGAGAAAAACCGTTCTGCTTCACTAACTCAGATGGAATTAGCTCAATTAGATGTTTACGAACAATTAGAACATTTAATGATTCTGCTAAAGGCCCGCGCTATGGAAAAGTCATGAAAATTTGATGGCCAGTACTTCAATTTCAACAGAACTTCGCAAGCTGGTAGTTAGTAGAGCGTCAGGACGCTGTGAATATTGTTTAATTCACCAAGATTTTTCAATATATACCCATGAAGTAGATCATATTCTCGCTATGAAACATGGGGGCGAAACTTTGGCGGAAAATTTAGCTCTTTCGTGTTTATCATGCAATCGTCATAAAGGTTCTGATTTTGCGACAATTGACTCGGCTACCGGAGAAATAGTGCCATTGTATAATCCTCGCCGTCAGATTTGGGATGAACATTTCTATTTTGAGAGTGTAAGAATTGAGGGAAAAACTCAAGTAGGGCAAGCAACTGCAAAGTTACTTCAGTTTAATCTTCCTAATCGATTACTACAAAGGCAAGTATTAATGAGTCAGCAAAAATATCCTTGAGTATGTAAAGTTAGTATCGTTATAAGAACTAATGGTATGCAAGCTAATTAATTCTTTTATAAAAGTTATAAGTACTAGAGAATAAATAGAAACATTAAAATTATTTATTTAGTTTAAAGATGGATTATAGCGCAGATTCTTTACCTCCGATAAAACTAATACCATTGGATAGAAATCTATCTAGTGTGCAAACAACAAAACATAGAAGTTCTGTTAAAATTAGCACACCCACAGATATTCGATGGATAAAGGTGCTGGAATTTTTACGCAGCAACAATCTCGCGCCCAACAGCCGCAAACTCTACGAACGCGAACTCAAAAGGTTTTTGGCTTGGAGTGAGCTACATTATCATGAACTGCGTCCACGTCACCTTGCGCTATATAAAGAATATCTCCGTGATGAAATACTGACTGATGCAGGTAAACCCCTTTCAAAAAGCAGCATTAATGCGGGAATTGCGGCACTCAAAAGCTTTTTCAAATGGATGTCTTACACATATCCTGAAATTATTTCTACTAATCCGACACTGGGGATAAAACTGGAAAAAGTACCACTGCCACCAGCCCAGAGTTTAACCCCTGAAGAAATGGAACAGGTTTGGTCAGCGTTGGAGTTATTGGGAGAAACAAAGCAACGAGATACAGCACTCGTCCACATTCTCAGTCATGGACTGCGGGCTGGGGAAGTTGTGCAGTTAAATGTTGGCTCATTTGATGGCAAGCTGCTATTTTTACCAGACACCAAAACCAATGAACCACGCTTGGTTCCACTGCGAAAAGAGAGCCGGGAAGTTTTAGCAGAGTATTTGAGATCGCGCGAACAGCAAGGGGAGGTGTTAAACAGCGACTTCCCATTGATGATTTCACACCATGCTTCATACAAAGGTGAACGCTTGAGTTATCACGGGATTTACTTTGCTGTAGAAAAAATTGGTGAAATAGCTCACATTGAGGATTTACATCCTCACTCCTTTCGCCACACCTATGCCACTGACTTATTGCTATTGGGAGTTGACCCCAGCCATGCACGAAAATTAACAGGGCATCAAAGCGAGAAAGCGTTTCGGCGGTATACTTTACGGAGTGAACAAGAGGCGGCGATCGCTGCTTACTATCGTGCAATCGGTGAAGAAGCGGAGTAAGGTATGCCGAAACCGTTAGACCCCAAGTGTCAGTTATGTGCCAAGTTACCAACAGCTAAAGCTAAAGTTTTACACGGGACAAATGGGGATGGATGCTGGAATCCAAAAGTCTGCCACAATCGCCGCTCATTCTATCGCCACCGCTCCCAAAATAATGCAGCAGAAATTGATTCAGTAACAGTCGAACCACCAGCAACATATTTTGCAGTGCTGTATTTATATAAAGAATCAGGGGATAAACCATTGCACGCCTTGGGCGCAGAACTCTGGCTGGGGCAACAGCCTATTTGTCGCTTAGAACCAATTCATTGCTTTGGGTTAACGGCTGGCAAGATCCGCGCCTATACAGATCAGGTGTTGCAGGCTTTTGCCAGACAATATAGTGTTTCACTATATCAATATAAGGATATGTTTGAAATTACCTCAAGTTACTGCCCAGTGCGGCCTTGCCCCTTGCATCCACAATCTTAGAGATGACTACGTATCGTCAATTAACCATCTGGGATGTATTAGATGAATTGTCCGAATCTCCAGCGACATCAACACTAGCACCGATGTGGGAATGTTTAGATGCCGAGTTAGAAAAATTACCCCTGGAGGCACAGTTATCAACCGCAGCGCTTGCCTTCAGTCAGATTGCGGATCTTCTCAAATCTCGTGCGGAAATGCTGTTGCAAGATACCCGCGATCGCAATAGTCTTTTGGGGCCTGTTGTTAGCACCGATCTCTTTGCTGGTCTAGTGCGGACAACAATGCACCTAGATTTAGATGATTTGATTGAACCGCAAACACCACAAACCTTTAAACCACATGGCCCACACCAATTTTCACATTTTACTGAATCGGGCGATTCTGTAGTAGCACCCGTTGAGAAAGCGAATGTTTTGGCAATGCTTGATGAGGTGACAACTTTAGAAGATGTCCGCAATTTGGCATCAGATGAGGATGTGCAAAAATGGCAGAGTGCGATCGCTAACTACCTGATAAATGTCAAAGATGAAATTTCTCTGACTAAATTACAACAGGGATTGAAAATGCCAATGGTGGAGGTGTGGTTAGGATTGTTGCTGGGTGGGTTTACACTTGAACAGCGTGGTGATTTTTATCACAACCATAATGTCTGGGTGAAAAGCTCTCTAACTTCTGCCATCTTCAACGGCATTGTACAGCATTCATAAGTCGGAAGTAATTCACTAGTCTCAATATATAAGGTTTTCTTCCTCTTTAAAATGAGTCCCTTTCCCAAAAAACCTGACAAGTATTGATTCACTTTCGACTTCCGAATTCCGAATTCTGACTTAATTTACAGTGAATATCTTTTTCTAAAACCTCTTGTATTATTTTGTGTGCAAGACGTTTTGTATAAGTCCTTTTTCTTCTCACATAATCAAAGTCTAATCGCAAATTCGCAAAGACTTGATTATATCACAAAAAGCTTTTGCAAGAGTTCTTTAGGGTGCGGAAGGTCGATTGCGTGCATTTGCCCTACTGGTTTATCTATGCCTTAAGATTGATATACATCTTCTACTTTGTCAATAAAGCTTATCCGTAAGATACTTTTATTTTCTATGTTAATACGGGTATTTTAAATATAAATATGAGAAATTTTGGTATAAATTGTAATTAAGAAAAGTTGTGCCTCATTCCTGAAAATTTAAATAAACAAGCAAGTAAAACTAAGTCTTGAAATCTTGTTTTGAAGACCAATTATGTTATCAAAGTATTGCCTTTATCTAACACTATACTCGACGGAAAAATATGGCTAATCTATCAGGAAAGGACATTTTTTACTGGATTGACTCGACACTCACAGCTAATTTTGCACCACTTAGCAATAATTTATCACCCGGATTTCTCACAAGCAGGAAATCTGGGCTTATGCACAACTTGTCACCTCAGTTTTATATGCGATGGAGGGGAAATGTATCGTCAAAATAACTGTATCTATTTTAAGCGGGCATTTAAGAAATTTTCATTGCCAAAATCTTGCTCCTCCCCTGCTTTTGAAATACTCCTCCCCTGCTTTTGAAATAGGCATCACTAATAACTGATTTAGTGGTCCGAGAACCATTAGTTCTTCAAAGCTAAACTCCTATCGAAGCATTGACAACAAGATGGGCTGAGAAAAAGTTTCCACAAATTCCACCACAACTGTTTGCCATTCACTTATGAGCGAGTATATTTACAGTAGTCTCACAGATGATGAAGAACTTAATTTTTCTGAGGAAGCAGAGGTTTTCGTTTTTCCCACTTCTTTCGCCCAGCAGCGATTGTGGTTTTTCGACCAGTTAGCACCGGGGAATCCATTTTATAACGTGTCAACAACACTTAACCTGACAGGTTCCCTCAACTTCACCGCATTAAAGCAGACATTCAACGAAATTGTACGTCGCCACGAAACTTTACGTACTAGGTTTGTTATGGTAGATCAGCAACCAGTACAAGCGATTGCACCTAGCTTAATCATACCTCTTCCCTTAATAGACCTACGCAATTTCGATAGCCCAGAACGCGACACACGAGTGCAGCAAATCGTAACCCAAGAGGCTCAACATCCTTTCAATCTCACCACTGGGCCATTACTGCGAGTAAAGCTGCTGCAACTGGATGAAGAAGAATATCTGCTGTTGCTAAATCTACATCACATAGTTGCCGATGGCTGGTCAATTGGAGTGCTAATTAAAGAATTGGGGGTATTATACAAAGCCTTGGCAGGGGATAAGCGATGTCTGACAACTAGTTACTCCGTATCTACGCTCTTACCAGAACTACCCATTCAATATGCAGATTTCGCTCAATGGCAACGGGAGTGGCTACAAGGAGCGGCAGCAAACGGCACCTCACCCCTACAAAGCCAGTTAGTTTATTGGCAAAAGCAATTAAACGGGATTTCGGTATTGAATCTCCCCACTGACCGACTAAGACCAGCAGTTCCTAGCTACAGGGGTGCAAAACAATTTTTAGAGCTACCACCCTCCTTAACTCAAGCGCTAGAGGTACTGAGTTCCCAAGAAGGCGTTACCTTGTTCATGACAATGCTGGCAGCGTTTCAGACTTTGCTCTATCGCTACACGCAGCAAGAGGATATTGCAGTTGGTTCACCTATTGCTAATCGCAATCGTAGCGAACTAGAGGGATTAATTGGTTTTTTTGTCAATAGCTTGGTGTTACGTACAGATTTCTCAGGTAAGGCGACTTTTCGAGAATTGTTGAATCGAGTGCGAGAGATAACTTTAGAAGCATACAGTCATCAAGACTTACCTTTTGAAAAGTTGGTGGAGGAACTTCACCCAGAACGAGATTTGAGCTATCATCCTTTTTTTCAGGTTGTATTTAGCCTACAAAACACTCCTATCGAAACCTTAGAGTTATCTGGGTTAACGCTTTCGCTATTTGAGTTCGATAACAAAACTGCAAAACTTGATTTAGAGTTCCATTTGTGGCAAGACTTGGAAAGTTTGAAAGGACAAATGGTTTATAGCACCGATTTATTTGATGACAAAACCATTACGCGAATGCTGGGACATTTCCAAACACTGCTAGAAAGCATTGTTGCCAATCCAGAACAGCGAATTTCAGATTTGTCTTTGCTTACTGTGCAAGAACGACAAAAGTTATTAATTGATTGGAATAACACGAAACGAGACTATCTAGAGAATAAGTGTTTTCATCAGTTATTTGAAGCACAGGTGCAGGAAACTCCCGATGCGATTGCGTTAAACGCACGCTCCGCGAACGCACTACTATTTGACAATGAAGAACTTAGCTACAAAGAGTTAAATATACGCAGCAACCAACTTGCACATTATCTGAAAAAATTGGGGGTAGTCCCTGACGTTTTAGTAGGTATTTGCGTAGAGCGATCGCTAATGATGATAATTGCACTATTAGGCATCCTCAAAGCAGGTGGAGCATACCTGCCTTTAGATCCGAACCTACCTCAAGAGCGTCTTGACTTCATGCTAGAAGATGCACAAGTTTCAGTATTGCTGACACAAGAAAAGCTGCTCAAGCATTTTGCAGACTTCTCAAATCCAATTATTTGCATAGATAAAGATTGGGCAACTATTACACAACATAGCCAAGAAAACCCAACTAGTTACGTAACATTTGACAACCTAGCTTATGTTATCTACACCTCTGGCTCAACAGGAAAACCTAAAGGTGTTTTGCTCCAACATCAAGGATTGTCTAATTTAGCGGCATCTCAGATTGAGGTTTTCAACATACAACCGATTAACCGCATTCTGCAATTCGCATCATTAAGTTTCGATGCCTCAATTTTTGAGATTGTTATGGCACTACAAACAGGAGCAACTCTTTATTTAGCAAACAAAGAATCCCTTTTACCCGGACAAGCTTTGCTCAAATTATTGCGAGAAAAAGCTATTACTCATGTCACCCTTCCGCCAGCAGTATTAGCAGTCCTACCTACAGAATCACTGCCGGCATTGCAAACTATTATCTGTGCAGGCGAATCTTGTACCGATGATATTGTAAAACGTTGGTGGCACTCTCAGCGTCAGTTTTTTAATGCTTACGGGCCTACTGAAGCAACAGTTTGGTCAACCGTTGCAGAGATTAGTACTATGGGTGAAAAACCCTCCATTGGCCGCCCTATTGCTAACACTCAAATTTATATATTAGATAAATATTTACAACCTTTACCAATTGGAATTGTTGGCGAATTATACGTAAGTGGTGAGGGATTGGCACAAGGCTATCTTAATCACCCTGAATTAACTATTGAAAAGTTTATTCCCAATCTTTTTAGTGATAAAAAGAGAGCGCGAGTTTACAAGACAGGTGATTTAGCTCGGTATCGCCCGGACGGTAATATTGAATTTTTAGGACGCATCGATAATCAAGTAAAAATTCGTGGATTCCGCGTTGAGTTGTCAGAAATTGAAACAGTCCTGAGTCAGCATCATAGTGTACAAAAAGCAGTAGTAATTGTTAAAGAAAATGTATCTGGTGATAAGTACTTGGTGGCTTATATTGTTCCCAATATAGAGACGCAAAATTTTACGTCTCTACTACGTAAATTCTTAAAAGAGAAATTACCAGAATACATGATCCCAAAAGCTTTTGTAATGCTGGATTCTCTACCGCTAACAGCTAGTGGGAAAGTGGATCGTTTGGCGCTAACAGAACTCGACAGTTACGCTAGCCGTTTAATAGATAAAGCATTTATCGCTCCTCGGACTCCAACCGAGTCAACCTTAGCAAAAATTTGGGCTGAAGTGCTTAATATTGAGCGTGTGGGTATTTACGATAACTTCTTTGACTTGGGAGGAGATTCGCTGTTAACTGTACGCCTGATGAAGCAGATACACAAGCATTTTGAGCGTGAATTGCCGCTATCTAGCTTATTTTTAAATCCAACAATTGAAAGTTTAGCAACTTCTCTATCCTCAAAAGCAGATTCTCTTCCCTGGTCGCCCTTAGTTCCGATTCAACCTGCTGGTTCAAGTCCACCTTTTTTCTGCATACATCCAATTTTTGGTGTTGTTTTTCCTTATTACGAATTAGCTCAGAATTTGGGAAAAAATCAACCATTTTATGGGCTACAACCCATTGGACTTGACGGAAAAAGTTCTCCATTAACTCGCATTGAGGATATGGCTACCCACTACATTGAAGCATTGCGTAGAGTTCAGCCTAAAGGCCCTTATTTTTTAGGAGGTTGGTCTTTTGGAGGTTGGGTTGCTTTTGAAATGGCTCAACAACTCCAAAAGTCTGGGGAAGAAGTGGCTTTACTTGCTGTGCTTGACACTTTAGCACCAATTCCAGGCAATATACCTTCTTTGGGTAGTGGTTTCAAGTTTATGCTGACGACAGTGGCGCGATATATATGGCCTTTTTTCCTCGATTATTTATATCTAATTATTGCGATCGCTAAGAAAAAAATTAACAGTTTAACTTCTCGGTTGACTAATTTTACTCAAATTGTGCAAAACTCCTTTTGGAAGTCGCTAACGCGATCGCTCCAAACAAATCTCTTCTCTCACTTCATCCGTAAAGAGGATGCCCCAGTAAACATTATACCTGAAGAATCCAAGTTAAGACTTTTAAGCGAGTTAGCAATTCGTCCAATGCTTCGTGTTTATTATGCCAATAGCCAAGCAGTTCTTAACTACGTTCCGCAAGCCTACTCTAAACAAATTCATCTTTTCAGAACAAATGTTCAATCAAGCATTGCCAAGGAAGATCCGAGTTTGGGTTGGGATCAGCTAACTGTAGGAGGAACAGAAATTCATTATATTCCTGGCAATCACCTAACTATGCTGAGAAAACCCCATATCCAAATTCTCGCCGCACAGCTAAGAGCTTGTATTGAGAAAGCACAGAATTTAAAATAAGGATCAATATGTCTTCTGAAGAAGTCTTCGTTTTTCCAGCATCTTCTGCTCAACAACGGCTATGGTTTCTCGACCAGTTGATCCCCGATAATGGTATCTACAATGTGCCGACAGTAATTCGTTTGACTGGTTCGCTGAAATTAGCCGCACTAGAACAGACTTTTAACGAAATCGTGAGTCGCCATGAAACCTTACGCACAACTTTTATTGTGTCGGATGGGCAACCCCTACAGGCTATTGCACCCAGCTTAACAATACCTCTTTCTGTATTAGACCTCCAGCAATTGCCAGATGATGAACAAGAGGTTAAAGCAAAGTGCATTATTACCGCAGAGATAGAACATCCCTTCGATTTATCCTCCGGGCCATTGCTGCGAGTAATACTCCTCGTCCTTTCTGAGACAGAACATATTCTATTACTGAATATGCACCACATTATCTGCGACGATTGGTCTATGGGGGTACTGATTCGGGAACTGGGAACGCTGTACGCAGCTTTTGCACAAAACCAGCCTTCTCCTCTATTAGAACTGCCTCTTCAGTATGCCGATTTTGCTCACTGGCAGCGCGAGTGGTTGCAAGGAGAAGTACTTCAAACCCAGTTAGCTTACTGGCGGGAGCAACTAAACGGTATTTCCATACTGCATCTACCTACTGACAAACCAAGACCAGCTATACAAAGCTATCAAGGAGCAACACAATTTTTAGAATTACCGCTCAAGCTAATTGATGCACTAGAAAAGCTGTCACAGCAAGAAGGTGTTACCTTATTTATGACACTGGTGGCAGCATTTCAAACATTACTTTACCGCTACACACATCAAGAAGATATCGCGCTAGGTTCACCAATTGCTAACCGCAACCGTAGCGAAATAGAAGGGATAATTGGTTTTTTTGTCAATAGTTTGGTGATACGTAGCAATTTATCTGAAAATCCCACTTTTCGGGAACTACTAGGCAGAGTACGGGAGGTAACTTTAGGAGCATACAGCCACCAAGATTTGCCGTTTGAAAAGTTAGTTGAAGAACTACATCCAGAGCGGAACTTGAGCCACCATCCCTTATTTCAAGTGGTATTTGGTTTTCAGAATGCGCCAATGTCATCGCTAGAACTGCCTGGATTAGTACCCAGCTTTATGAATATTGATTTGAAAAAAACACGTTTTGATTTAGAACTGCATCTGTGGAAGTGTTCTGAGGATTTTAGGAGCTTATGGGCCGGAAACTGGGAGTATTCTGAAGGTCTCCGAGGCGTAATGGTTTACAACACAGATTTATTTGATAAAGCTACTATTAGCCGGATGGTGGAACATTTTAAAACTTTGTTGTCAGCTATTGTTGCAAATCCAGAAGAACGAATTGCAAATTTACCGTTATTAAGTGAAGCGGAGTTACATCAGGTATTGGTGGAATGGAATAACACCCAAGCAGATTATCCTCAAGATAAGTGTATCCATCAATTGTTTGAAAAAAAGGTACAGGAGTATCCTGATTCTATAGCAGTAAACTTTGCTAACGAGCAACTGACTTATCAAGAGTTGAATACTCGCAGCAATAAACTAGCACACCACTTACAAAAAATCGGAGTATGTTCAGAAGTTTTAGTTGGCATTTGTATTTCACAGTCTATAGAAATGATCGTCGGATTGTTGGGTATTCTGAAAGCAGGGGGAGCGTATGTTCCATTAGACTCAAGTTATCCTCAAGAGCGTCTAAATCTTATGCTTGAAGATGCACAAGTTTCAGTGTTGCTGACACAAGAAAATTTGCTCAAGCATTTTGAAGGGTTCTCAAAACTAATTATTTCTATAGATAAAGACTGGGAAATTATTACCCAAGAAAAGCAAGATAATCCCGAAAGCAATTTAAATAGTGATAATTTAGCTTATGTTATTTACACCTCTGGTTCTACAGGAAAACCCAAGGGAGTTGCTGTACCTCACAAAGCTGTAAATCGCTTAGTGTGCAATACGAACTATATAAAATTATTACCATCTGATCAAGTCGCCCAAGCCTCAAACACTTCTTTTGATGCTGCAACATTCGAGATTTGGGGAGCGCTACTTAACGGCGCTCAACTTGTGGGAATTACTAAAGATATAACCCTCTCGCCTCACGAATTTACATTAAAACTACGAGAAAAAGGTATCAGTATTCTGTTTTTGACTACTGCCTTATTTCAACAGATTACTAGAGATGTTCCGCAAGCTTTTGCGACCTTGAAATATTTACTTTTTGGTGGCGAAACCGTTGATAAGAGATGGATTAAAAAGATTCTGCAATCTGGTGCGCCAAAGCACTTAATTCATGTTTATGGCCCTACAGAAAATACAACATTTTCCTCTTATTACTGCGTACAAGAGTTACCGTCAGCCACATCTTTACCTATTGGTATCCCCATTTCAAACACGCAGATTTATATATTAGATAGCCATTTACAACTAGTGCCTATTGGTGTTACTGGCGAATTATATATGGGTGGGGAGGGGCTGGCACGAGAATATCTCAATCGCACTGAATTAACTGCTGAACACTTTAGTACTCATACTTTTAGTAAGAAGTTAAAAACACGTCTTTATAAAACGGGTGATTTAGCCCGCTATTTACCAGATGGCAATATTGAATTTTTAGGTCGCATTGACAATCAAGTAAAGATTCGTGGCTTCCGCATTGAGTTGTCAGAGATTGAAGCGGTGTTAAATCAACATCCAGCAGTGAGAGAAACTGTTGTCATTGTGGGTGAGGATGTACCTGATGATAAGTACTTGATAGCTTATATTGTTCCAAATCAGGAACAGATACCGATGCAAGAGGTGCAAAGCTTTGCATCCTTACTTTGCCAATTCCTGAAAGAAAAGTTACCAGAATACATGATGCCAAGAGCTTATGTGATCCTGGAATCTCTACCTCTAACATCTAATGGCAAAGTGGATCGCCGTGCTTTACCCATGCCTGATACGATTTCTTTCAATAATCAAGATTATGTGGCACCGCGATCGCAAGTTGAAGAATTACTTGCCCAAATCTGGTCTAAAGTCTTGGGAAAAGAGCAAGTAGGCGTTCACGACAATTTCTTTGAATTGGGCGGTCATTCTCTACTAGCGACTCAGCTAACTTCCCGTATTCGTGACACCTTCCAAATAGATTTGCCTGTACGCAATTTGTTTGAAGCACCAACCGTTGAACAACTTGCTAGGTATATTGACACAATGTGTTGGACAGCAAAGGGTTTAGATAAAGGTGGAACTACGAGTCAAGAGCGAGAAGATGTAGAATTTTAAAGAGAAACACTTGAGTTTGAGCAGCCAGCGCAAAATGTGCTGATTGCTTCAGCAAACTGTTGGTTTTGTTCCATCAATGCCATGTATTCACCTGGTTTTAGCTTTATACCATAGTTATAATCACCGAAGTTTCATTCCCAGGAATGATTTATATAGTCTTAGAAGTGTGATAAAAATGCTGGGTTAGGTAATAAGCAGTGCAGCTTGACATAAGCAGTATTCTTACAGCATAGCTGCCTGCTAACTTCTAATCAATAACAATATTTGCGAAGGGGTTTAATTTTGAATACGGTTGAGTTTTTAACTTATCTTCGCAGCTTAGATATTCAAGTTTTTATTGATGGTGAAAAGTTTCGCGCTAATGCCCCTGATGGAATTCTTACACCAGAACTGCGTGCAGAAATTCAAGGGCGTAAAGCAGAAATTATTGAATTTTTAGCCGCATCTAATCGTACTAATAACCACAGTTTTAAACCTATCGTACCTATTTCGCGATCAGGAAATCTTCCCCTCTCCTTTGCTCAACAACGGCTATGGTTTCTTGACCAATTAATCCCTAATAATCCTTTCTATAACATTCCATTAGCACTACATTTAACAGGTTTGCTCAAATTAGCCGCGCTAGAGCAAACTTTTAATGAAATCGTGCAACGACATGAAGCTTTACGCACCACTATTGTCGTACAGACAGGGCAACCAGTTCAGGTAATTAATTCTACCCTAACAATACCTTTACCAATAATAGATTTACGGCAACTGCCACAAGCCGAACGAGAAATACAAGCACAACGACTCACTACGCAAGAAGCTCAACGTCCTTTCAATTTATCAACTGATTCGTTGCTGCAAGTAAAACTGCTGTGGTTGGATGAGACACAATACATCCTGCTGCTGACTATGCACCACATTGTCTCTGATGGTTGGTCTATTGGGGTGCTGATTCAAGAGATAGCAGCACTCTACACAGCCTTTGCCAGCAATCAGCCTTCTCCTCTACCAAAACTTAGAATCCAATATGCAGACTTTGCATACTGGCAACGCCAATGGTTACAAGGGGAAGTATTAAAAAAGCAACTGAGTTACTGGCAAAAGCAATTAGACGGCATTTCTATATTAAATCTGCCAACCGACAGACCAAGACTAGCTGTGCAAACTTATCAGGGTGCAAGGCAACCTCTGCAATTATCAAAAAGTTTGAGCAAAGCACTTTTAGCTCTCGGACAACAAGAAGGGGTAACTTTATTCATAACCCTACTAGCAGCATTCCAAGCTTTACTTTACCGCTACACACAACAAGAAGATATTGCTATTGGTTCACCTATTGCCAATCGCAATCGTAGTGAAATTGAGGGATTAATTGGCTTTTTTGTCAATAGCTTAGTACTGCGTACCGATCTATCAGGAAACCCAACTTTTCGGAAACTATTGAGTCGAGTTAAAGAGGTAGCTTTAGGAGCATACAGCCATCAAGATTTACCTTTTGAAAAGCTTGTAGAAGAACTACATCCAGAGCGTAATTTGAATCAAAATCCCCTATTTCAAGTTGTTTTTGCACTCCAAAATGCACCGATGACAGCCTTAGAGTTACCTAGTTTAACTTTAAGTCCGCTACCATTTGAAACGGAAACAACACGCTTTGATTTGGAGTTCCACTTGTGGGAACCAAATACTCAAAATGGGTTATGGGCAGATAGCTCAGAAGGAATTAGTGGTTTTGTAATTTATAGCACTGATTTATTCGATGATGCTACTATCACCAGGATGCTAGGACACTTCCAAATATTACTGGAGGGTATAGTTGCAAATCCAGAAGACCGAATTGCACATTTACCACTTTTAAGCGAATCTGAGCTACATCAATTGTTAGTCGAATGGAATAATACACAGGCAAATTATACTCAAGATAAGTGTATTCATCAGTTAATTGAGAGCGTAGCAGAGCAGAATGGTGAGGCAACTGCACTAGTATTTGGCGATGAGCAACTTAGCTACAAAGAGTTAAATATACGCAGTAATAAACTTGCACATTATCTCAAAAAATTAGGAGTTAAAAGCGAAGTTTTAGTAGGACTTTGTGTAGAACGCTCTTTTAATATGATAATCGGGATGTTGGGCATAGTGAAAGCAGGTGGAGCTTATGTACCTTTAGATCCAAGCTATCCATCTGAACGTTTAAACTTTATACTTGAAGATGCTCAAGTCTCAGTTTTATTAACTCACGAGCGATGGCTTGAACGCCTGAAAAACTATAATTCGCAAATAATCTGTTTAGATAAAGATTGGGAGATTCTTTCTCAAGAGATTGAAGATAATCTTACTAGTAAAGTTACAGTGGATAACCTCGCTTATATCATTTATACCTCTGGTTCAACTGGAAAACCTAAAGGGGTTAAAATTGAACATAGAGGATTGTTAAATTTAGTATTTTGGCATCAAAAAGCGTTTGCAGTTTCACTCCTTGATCGAGCAACGCAGATTTCTGGAGTTGCCTTTGACGCTTGCGGTTGGGAAATTTGGCCTTATCTGAGTACTGGGGCAAGCATTTATTTTGTAGATGATCAAACCAGGCGATCGCCTGACTATCTCCGAGATTGGCTAGTATCAAAAGCAATAACAATTTCTTTCATCCCAACACCTTTAGCAGAGAAAATTCTGTTATTAGATTTTCCTCAGAGCGCAGCTTTACGAATATTACTCACAGGTGGAGACAAACTAAATCAATATCCTTTAGCTTCTCACTCTTTCCAAGTATTTAACAATTACGGGCCAACTGAGAATACAGTTGTAACAACTTCTGGTCATATTTCTGTTAAGAATAAAGGTAATTTAGCACCTGCAATTGGTCATGCGATCGCCAATACAAAAATTTACATATTAGATAAACATTTACAACCAGTACCTATTGGCGTTTCGGGAGAGTTATACATAAGTGGTGATGGGTTAGCACGAGGTTATTTAAACCATCCTGACTTAACTGCTGAATCTTTCATCTATCATTCTTTTACTAATAAGTTAAAAGCGCGACTTTATAAAACAGGTGATTTAGTTCGCTATCGAGTAGATGGCAACATTGAATTTTTAGGTCGCCTTGATGAGCAGGTAAAAATTCGTGGCTATCGTATTGAGTTGGGAGAAATTGAAGCGGTACTGAGTCAGCATCCAGCAGTGCAGCAAACTGTAGTAATAACTAGTGAGGATGAACAGGAAAAGCGCCTAGTAGCTTATGTAGTACCAAAAACTGAATACAGTAACGAACAGGAGAATTTGGAATTAATGCAATTGCAGAATGAGCAGGTTTTGCAATGGCAGATGCTGTATAACGAAACTTATAATCAATCTACTGATTCAGATCCTACATTCAATTTTGTCGGCTGGAATAGTAGTTACACAAATCAGCCTATTCCAGCAGAGCAGATGCGTGAGTGGGTGGATAACCAAGTCGAGCAGATTTTGGCTTTGCAACCCAAACGAGTGTTAGAAATTGGTTGTGGGACAGGTTTGATTCTGTTTAGAATTGCACCTCACTGCACTAAATATTGGGGAACAGACTTTTCCTCAGTTTCACTTAACTCCATTCAGCAACAGCTACAAAAACAAGAAATGCCGCAGGTAACACTGTATCAGCAAATGGCTACTGACTTCGAGAAAGTAGAAACAGCAGCTTTTGATGCAGTAATTCTGAACTCGGTTGTACAATATTTTCCTACTATTGATTATCTGATTAGTGTATTAGAAGGTGCTGTACAAGCAACTGCTCCAGGTGGCTTTATCTTCATAGGGGATGTGCGTAGTTTGCCACTCTTGCAAGCTTTCCATGCGTCAGTTCAACTGTATCAAGCTGAACCTTCCCTTACCTGCTTCGAGTTGCAACAACGGGTACAAAGGCAAATATTTCAAGAAACAGAGTTAGTTATTGACCCAGATTTTTTTACTGCAATCGAGCAACGCTTTCCGCAAATTAATCATGTACAGATTCAACTGATGCGGGGTAAACATCACAATGAATTAACTGAGTTTCGTTACAATGTGATTCTTCATATTAGTGCCGAAATTGTTAGTAATACTGGAAAATATTCAGTGCTGAACTGGTCTGAAGATAATCTCACAGTCTCAGCAGTGCGTCAGTTATTAATTGAGAATCAACCAAAAATATTAAACATTATCAATGTACCTAATGCGCGGGTAATGTCAGCAGTTAAAACAGCAGAATGGCTAACAGACGTAGAAAGTTTTAAAACTGTAGGTCAAATACGTAAAGCTTTGCAAGAACTAGAAAATTTCGGAGTAGATCCAGAAGATTTCTATGTGCTGAACGTACCTTATAGCCTTGATATTACATGGTCACATTCAAGTACTGAAGGACATTATGATGTAGTTTTTGTACGACAAGATGAAGTAGGTAAAAGAACTATTTTTCCCCATAGCACAACTCTCTCTCGTCCCTGGCAATCTTACGGCAATAATCCCCTACAAACCAAAACAGTGCGTAAGTTAGTGCCGCAGTTGCAGACTTACATAGCACAAAAACTGCCTGAGTACATGATGCCATCAGGTTTTGTAGTATTGGAGTCTTTACCTCTAACAGCTAATGGTAAAGTCAATCGCCGCGCCTTAAGAGCATTCCATAATGGAATCAAGCCCCAATTGCCTGAAAATTACATCGCACCTCGGACTCCTGTTGAACAAGTGCTGGTGAAAATTTTTGCTGAGGTTTTAGGACTCAAGCGCGTAGGAATTTATGACAATTTCTTTGAATTAGGTGGTCATTCATTACTAGCAACTCAGCTTGTCTCTAGAGTGCGCGACACCTTACACGTGGAGTTACCTTTGCGTAGTGTATTTGAGGCATCGACAATTGCAGAATTATCTAAGCTGGTGGAAAGCTTTAAAGAAAGCAATGCTCAAAGTCTTGCCCCAGTTTTAGTACCACTATCGCGTGAAAGTCGGCGGATTAAGTTATCTTCCTTAAACGAAGAGAGCGTAAAACTTAAAAAAAAGATTCAGGCACTAGATTGAATTTTTACATTAAGAATCAATTTTGCTTTGGCTGCTTCCAAACCAGCTTGTACTCTCTCTCAACAGCCGCCAGCAGCTTTGCCTGCAAGGATGACAGATACGGTTTAGCTTGTTTCCCCAACCCCTGCAACAGCCAATCCACAGAAGAGTCACGGCTGGCCACTTGATGCAACTGCCGTAATCTCACACATAACTGCTGCATGAATTGGCAATCTTCATCAAGCAATTCCAGTAACTTCAGGTGTTCGATTTTTACGGTGTAGTCACCATCCCAGGTTTGAACTGTACAGCTATAGTCTCCAACATGGCTGACTACGCCCCAATAACCCGCTTTACCTCTCAAGTCTGGATTATCTTTGGGCAGAAGAACGCATATCTCCCCAATGTGGTAAGGATTGGGTAATTTCGGACTTTCGCGTATCCTATCTACAACATCTTTCACTATGCGACCGGATGGAATCTTATTGCCAGCTGTTTGAGTCGATGGGGGATATTATTCCCCGCACCTCTCAGTTAGATCCGTGCGTACCCGTTTCCGTGTACA
>NZ_JBIQNW010000093.1:0-10154 GCF_047228265.1 Nostoc sp. UIC 10607
ATCCCCTTATGTTTTTGTAAACCTGGGAATGTGTAGGCAGGCCCCAAAGATGTGCCGCTAAATTTCTGGTCATTCCATGAGTACGAAATGCCCTTACTTTTACCGTTGCGCGTTAATCCGTGGCGAACTTCTACACCTTGTAATTGCAATCGCTCAAGCAGTTGGGGCATAGTTAGTTTGTCTATTGTGGCGCGGTCGATTAATTCCTGGAGTTGTTGCTTCATGGGGCGTTCTTGTGGAGTTTGGCGCTCACCATTAATATATTCTTCTTGCTCTCTTTCTAGCCGTTTTTGTTGTCCAATACTGGGATTACGCGATAATTTCTCGTGGCTACTTTGGGTTTCTTGTAAGCCGTAATCTCGTTCTAGTTGCCGAATAATGGTTTCGCTACGTTTGTAATCCCAGCTATCATGTACAATCTTCCCGTTGTCTAAACGGATACGGCTAGCGCAAATATGTATGTGGTCGTGTTCGGTATTACTGTGTCTGTAGACTACGTACTGGTTACTGTCAAAGCCCATCTCTTCGAGATAGCGGTTAGCAAGTTCGTTCCAGGTTGGTTCGTCTAGGCGCTCGTTGTCTGGTAGTGATAATGATGCGTGGTACACTACTCGGTCAGCTTCTAGGTTTAGTTGTCGAGAGATTTTGAATTCTCTGGCCAGTGCGCGAGCGTTATTGCCACCCATGTTACCACCAATTAGTTTGGCATCTTTCTGAGACTCCAAATAATTCAGCAGTCCGCGAAACCCTCGTCCTTTAGTCTGGTTGCCAATCATCAGTTTCCTCGTCCGATTCTTCGATGAAGGTATTGGCTATTTCCCGTTGGCAGTGTCGTAGCAGTTCTAAGAGTTCTTGTAGAAGTTCTGGTGATGCTGGCGGTGGCAACTGCATTTTAATGGCGGTGTTGGTGGCTTTGGCCAGTTGGTTGATGTTGTTGCCGATGCGCGACAGTTCCAGGTATGTATCTAGTGTAACTCTGCCCAATTGCGGCGGTGGTGCTGGGATTGGTCGCAGTAATATACAACGTCTTGTTAATTCTGCCAAACTCATGCTCGTATCTTCCGCTTTGGAGCGAATCATCTCGTATTCAATTGGGCTGAATCGCACTTGCAACATTTTGGTGCGGACAAGTGATTGAGAAGAACGCTTGTTCATAATGTCATACCTGACAATGTGCAATTGTTTGAGGGGGGTTCCAAGGGGGGAGGCTTACCCCCTTGGCAAGCCTGCCGAGCCGAGCGCAGCGACGGCAGCACGCAGTGCTAGGCATGGCTTGCTCTTAACCAGTCTTTCGGGGAGGCAGGAGAACTAGGGGAACTACCCACATGGGGACAAAGTGCGTAATCTGCGGCTACCACCACGATGATATTACTAACGAGTTGACGTAAATTACAGTATGGCTAATTATTGGTGATAACTATCTGATTTATTTTTGATTAACTGTTCGTGAGTTATCTTACACGTTCTTAGTAATCACTGTTCAATCAGTTACGTTAATATCTATTGCTGTCTCTTAACTATTTGTTGCATTGATAATTACCTGTCTTTAGATAGATGCTCTCTAATAAAGTAAAGTTTTAAACATAAACATTAGTTTGATTTTTAATCTTGTGGCTAAAGACAATATTCCTAAGTCAAAGATTCCAGAAGCTCTTGATGCTTTACGCGCTTTGGGTGCTAAGGAATTAGATGATATCCCAGCACGAGCAGCTATTAAAAAGATGCGCCGTCAAATTGAACGGGTACTTCGCCTTGGCTATAGCTATGAGGAAGTGTCTAAAACTTTAGCGCCTTTGGATATCAATATCAGTCCTGAACGTATCCGTTATTTACTTAACGATATTCGTAGGTCTACTCGCAAAAAGTCAGTCACTCCTCCAAGTCTTGAGAATACCAGTACACAAGTTATTGATGAGCCGGCTTTAGACGAGAATCCTGAGATTACAGAAAGCAATACTCAATCTGCCAACAAACCTCAGTCTCAATCAGAACCAAAATCAAAATCTGCTTCATCAAAATCAACAACTCCTAAAACTCCTAAAACGGCTAAAAAGACCTCTGATGTTAAAGCTCCAGAGAATCAAAATTCCTCTCGCCTTGCTTTTGTGCCTGAAATAATAAACGATGAGGATTTGTAGATGGTAGTCAAACCTAAACAATCGGCTGACCAAGTTCAGGAACAAAAGGCAACTGAACAACCAAAAACTCTTGGGCGCTTGGTGTTGGTGACTGGGGATAAGGGCGGTACTGGTAAAAGTGTGGTGGCTAGAATCCTACTCGACATTTACCGCCACAGAAATATTAACTGCATCGCTTATGAGTGTGACCAGTCTAACCCTCAGCTTTATCGTCATTACAACAAAGTCGCTCCTGGCGTACAAACGCTCAAACTAAATCAGCGCGGTGGTGCTGATGCTTTGCAGGATGATTTGAAGCGTTTATCTCCTCAAGTTTCTCTGGTGGATCTGCCTGCTGGGGCAGCAGAATATTTTGAGTCAGTGGCTAAGGATATTTTTCTGTTTCAAAATGCCCAGCGTTTAGGTTATCGCATCACTATGGTGTCGGTACTGGGTCGAGTCAAAGATAGTCTGTTGCAGTTAAAACGGCTGGTGGATTTCTGCGGCGACAAAGTTGATTATGTAGTTGTGAAAAATCTCTACTGGGGTGATGAACACAAGTTCACTCGTTACAACAATTCTAAGATGAAGCAGGCTGTAGAAGCATTGGGGGCAGTTGAACTTTTATTGCCTGAGTTATATGACGATATTTTTGACCTCGTTGACTCCAAGGATCTGACGTTCAGGGAAGCTCTAGAGCATGAGGATTTTAGTTTGAGTAATCAATCGAGAGTTTTTGGCTGGATTGATGCGGTTGAAACTGAGTTTTCTAAGGCGGCTATACAGTTGGGGTTAGAGTAAAAAGAAGGGTGTAGGGGGTGGGGTGTAGGGTGTAGGGAATGGAGTTTATGAAAGAGTCATCGATACAGTCTTATCGAGATTTAAAAGTTTGGCAAGAAGGTATGAATTTGGTTGAGACTTGTTACCGAGTCACGAAAATCTTTCCTAAAGAGGAAACCTATGGAATGACATCTCAAATTCGTCGCGCTGCTGTTTCAATTCCCGCCAATATTGCAGAAGGATATGGTAGAAAAACCCGTGGAGAATATATTCAATTTTTGTACATTGCACAAGGTTCTCTTAAAGAATTAGAAACACATTTATTACTGGCGATTAGAGTAGAACTAGCTTCTGAGCAAACAATCAATACTGTTCTAAATCAGTGTGAATTAGTTGGCAAGATTCTACTGTCTCTAATTCGTGCCCTTGAAAATAAATGAAAAACATTTCCCTACACCCTACACCCTACACCCCACACCCTCATGCATACAGGTAATGGTAATGGCAATGGTGCAGTATCTCATTTAGATAGGTTGCTGTCAGAAAAGCCGCCTGAGTTTCAGGCTAAGGTCTTGCGGTTTGCGTTGGATTCTGGGATGAAACAAGATGACCCAGCATTTAGGTTAGTTCAGTACATCGGTTATTTGGCACAACTGACAGAAACTGCTCCAAATGATTGGAAGTTGTTATTTGAAAATTTACAAGATGAGTTAAACCAATGGAGTCAACTGACGGCGGAGCAATTGAAGGTTCAAGCCGACCACACGGAGAACATCAAAAACCTAGCGACGAGTTGCAATCAGCTAGGGACAGCCTTGAGCGCATTAAATCTAACGTCTCAGCAACAACTCAAGCAATTGACGAGCTTAACCAAACTCTCCGAGAATTTGAACAATATCTCCCCAAGGCAACCAGAGATATTGAGCCAACCGTTGCAAGAACAATTGAACGAGATTCAGACGGGAATATCTCTATTGAACCAAAAAGACGCGGAATCGGTCGTTAAAGGTTGGGGTAGAGCTATTATGATCTGGCTTTTTTCTCCGATCTCATTTTTTATTCTGTTTTGGTTTTATTCGCACCTGACCCCAATCCCTACTCCTATTGAAACTACCGAGTCTCTACAGAAAATTTTGCAGAATACTGATTGGAGTAATGCCAAGCTTCAACGGGTTGAGAAACGTTTGGGGACAGATCCAAACTCTAGACGGCGGCGGTAAAAATCTGCTGTTTAAAAGCCGATTTTAAAATAACAATATTCTAAAACGGTCATTAAGGGGGCATTATTAGGTATTGAGCCGAGATGCACAACTTTCACGTCGCGCATCTCGGCTCAATACCTTATACAACCTGGAAAATGAATATAATCTTCAGGATCATCGGTCAATGTAGTATCTTGATCACATTTGGGAGGAGTAGTGAATTCAGCATCTTTTAAATTGGTATTAGTGAGGTTAGCTCCACTGAGGTCAGCACCACTAAGATTGGTATTAGTGAGGTTAGCTCCACTGAGGTCAGCACCACTAAGATTGGTATTAGTGAGGTTAGCTTCACTAAGATCAGCGCCTCTAAGATTAGCTTTTTTAAGATTAGCTTTACTGAAGTTAGCGCCTCTAAGATTGGCTTTTTTGAGGTTAGCTTTACTGAGGTTATAACCCATAAAACTAATATTTATTTTAATAAGTTTTTCAAGTTCTTCAACTATTACTACAGATTTTTTTGTATTAGTATTTTCACTAGTATTTTTTATTAATATCTCGATACTTCGTATAGTTTGTTCTAATTGTTTATTTTTATTGATAAAAGAATTATAATAATTTAAAAAACCAAAAATCAAAAGGATGTTAAATGCAATGGAAATATAAAATTTATTATTATCCTGGTAAAGCTTTATTTTTCTAGCTTTTTGGAGCTTTTTATTATATTCAATACTTTTATTAATAAACTCTACACACATATCGTTTAAACCATATTTATCAAAGTCCCTATCTAATAGATATTCAGCCTCTATTAACAATTGTCCTGCAAGAAGATATTCATCAGTCATTCCACTTTCTTGCCATAGAACGGAGCGATTTAAAAGAGCTTGAACTAGCCTAATAGATTCTGCCTTTTCACGAACTTTTTCATCTATTTCTAAAGCTGCCTCAATTTTCCGCTTCTCTATAATATCTTTTTTATTGTCATTAATCCAAATGCGGAGCTTTTCCCAATTACGAATAAGTGTCTCGTGAATAACATCTATTACTTCAATTTTATTTAATTCAGATTCCTTGTCATTTAAAATACTACTAACAATTAATTTCTCATTAGTCAAACATTGAATTACTCTATTAATTATGTCTTCTGAATATTTATCAGTGATTAATTTTTTTTTATAAACTTGTCGGCGTGTATCCTCAGTTCCTTCACCAAAATGTGTTAATTCCAAAAAAATATGCTTAGTTGCTTGCTGTTCTTCAAGGGATAATGATTCATAAACCTTGGTAGCGCGTTTTTGCAGAGTTTTACTCACACCACCTAAATCAAAATATGCTTCACGAGTTAACGTTTCCCCAGTACGCTGCTGCCAAAGTTCCGTCAGCGTGTACTGCAACAAAGGTAAACTTCCTGGTGAACCCTCTACATCAGCAATTATTTGCTGTACCAATTCGGATTGTACCTGCAAACCTACCTTTTTTGCTGGTGCGGTAATGGCTCGCTCTAATTCTTCCCTTTCCATTGGTGTTACTGTCACTAGATGTTCTTGAATCCGTTGTGCCAGCCCACTATACTGTTGTTCCGCACACTTGCCGAAAAAGTCTGCCCGCATCGTCAACACTAAGCAAAGTTTATTATTAGTGTGAGGTAAAGCACTCAGCAAACATTCAAAAAATCTCTGTCGTTCTTTGACATCTTGACATAAGGTAAAAACTTCCTCAAATTGATCTGCTACCAGCACTATCCGTTCAGTACCAGTAGCGTTAATCAACTGCCGTAAGCCAACTCCGCCCTTAGCTAGCAGTTCCTCTGCCGTGGCTAATTGAGATGCTCTATCAATTGCTGATAACCCAGAATCTAAAAAAGTCAGTGCTAAACTCTGGATGGGATACTCACCAGGGCGAAAAATCTTAATTGGCCAGTTATCACTACCTGATAAACGTTGCCCTAGTTGAATTTGATACAGTAAGCCAGCTCTAACAACACTTGATTTTCCACTACCTGATGCTCCTAAAATTGCCAAGAAATTGCTAGAACGCACTTTCTCTAGTAATTTGTCTGTTAATGCTTCCCTACCGAAAAAATATTGAGCGTCTTCTTCTTTACAGTCAAAGTATTGCAAACCACGATAAGGACAAACTGAGCCAGTAACAACATAAGCAGACTGCTCTTTTTGCAGTGCCCAGGTGCATGTTAGGTCAATTGCACTGCCAGAGTTAGCGAAAATGGGACGTTGCGGGTAGTTTGCCCAATGATGATGGAGAAAATCAATTAAAGTATAGTTAGTTACTGATACTCCTGGTGAGTGTTGCGGGTCAAGTCCTTGCAACAAAGCTTCTGTTAACACGCTATGATTGCTGCCAATCGCTTCATAAGCGACTTCAAATTCTCTGGATGCAGCAATAAAACATCTATCCCGTCCTTTTCCCCTGTCTCCAGGATCTGCCTCCGCAAAATTTAGTAACTCGCCACTGTAACAACAGTCCAGCCAAATAATTTGTTGTTTTACCTCGCTGTCTTGCAGCAGTTGACGTAACCATTGCAAAGACAAACCCCAGTTTCCTAAGTCTGGGTTAGCATCACTGGTTGCCAAAAAGCCTTGCTGAATACCTCGGCTTTTTCGCAGTCCATGCCCAGAAAAATATAGCAGTGCTGTATCTGGGGCATTCTTGCCTTCCGGCTTAAACAGTTGAACTATAGCTTCTTCTAACTGCGTTAAGGTAACTGAGGTCTTTTGACCAACACGAACAGTATTATTTTCCTTATCTTTGACGCTTGGTAGCCGCTTAACGTTAAATTGACCGTACCGCTCTAGTAGTTTGGCTATAGCTTCTGCATCAATTGCTGGTGCTGTCAGACTAGGCAGACGTTCATAACTATAAGTATTAATTCCTACTACCAAAGCGTCTCGAATCATAAGTAGGAGAAATTTTTAGAGAATCTTTGTTTTCAGCATTATCGCTCAGTAACTACAAAAAAACTCATAAATATTCCGTAAAAACTTCTATAAAGTTGTGATAATTACTAAAATTTCTGTATCAGGAGTTCATTTCATGACAAAAGTCATACCCATCAAACTAGATGACAACACGGTAATCTACATCGAAGCTACAGACGATGTAAACATTCCTGTAGTCAACACGGTGGTGTTGGATGAGGAAGAGGAAGAAGAAGCGCTAGTTGGTAAAGGGATGAGTCCTGAACAAATACGACAAAAAATGATGCAAAATTTCTTGTCGATTCAAAATACAATTCGGACTTATACAGTTTATACCTTGAATGCTTTTAAACAGATTCCGATCGCTGAAGTCAACAAAGTTACCCTAGAGTTCGGCATTGAAATGGGCGGAGAGGCTGGTGTTCCCTATGTGACAAAAGGTACTGCCAAAAGCAATATGAAAATTACTGTTGAATGTTCGTTTCCTAAAGAGAATACATAGGTTATTTAGAAAGCTATCGGTATCTCGGCAGACCTCCTTGAGGGTTCAAAATCTCGGCTATATTCAATTACTTGAGCCATTATCGCGTAACAGTGATACTCAGTATTGGCTCTCAGAAGGCTTTAAGAGTCCGGCTTTTATGTCCAAAGTAAGTTAGGGCAACACTCGTGTTGCTTAACCATGCTGGTTAAGCAACGTTTCTCTGACCATGCTTTTTAATCCCAGTCAGTTTGTTCTGACTGCGGTCGCACCATGTTCTTAAATTTTGTTAAGTGTGCATCAAACAGTAGTTGGATTGTGCCTGTAGCCCCGTCGCGGTTTTTAGCAAGGATAATCTCTGCAATTCCTTTCTCTTGCGTATTTAAGTCGTAATATTCATCACGATACAACATGATTACTTTGTCCGCGTCCTGCTCAATCCCGCCACTGTCACGTAAATCTGAGAGCATGGGGCGTTTGTTATTACGGCTTTCCACTGCTCTTGATAGTTGCGATAAACACATTACAGGTGTTTGTAACTTCATTGCTAAACGCTTCAGTCCGCGTGTGAGCTTTTCTATCTCATTGTTTCTGTTGCCCCCAGAGTTACCATCCATCAGTTGCAGATAATCGACGACAATCAAACCCAAATCACGGCGCTCTTGTGCCATGATTTTACGACACTCAGATTCTATATAACTCAGTGATGGGTCTGGGCGGTCATCTAAATAAACAGGTAGTTCTGATAGTGTACCGATGCCCTGTGATAGTGGTTCCCATTGTTTGTTAGAGATGCGCCCTGTTTTCAAGTAGCCGCTTTCTATGCCTGCCTCACCTGAAAGCGCACGCATGGCAATCTGTAGCTTTGACATTTCCAGACTGAACACGACAACTGGAAACTGATATGCAGACGCTAGATAAAAAGCTATCTGAGCCGCAAACGCTGATTTCCCCATCGCCGGACGACCTGCAACGATAACTAAATCATTGCGGTTGAATCCGCAAGTCATTGCATCAAGATCATAAAAGCCTGTGGGAATCCCAGGTAATACCTTACCTTGGCTGCGGTCTTCAATATCCTGAAACAAATCAACGATCACATCTTTTATGTGGCTGGCCCCCGCATTATCAGAGGAACGCTGCAATTCATAGATAAAGTCCTGTAATTGTGAGAAGGCTTCCTCTAAGGGCGTTTCTTCATTGGATTTGTGTTGCAACTCGATTGCAAGGTTTCCTAGTCTACCGAGTTCCCGGCGCTTCCATTTTTCCACAACCAGACCTGCCAGCGCATCAATGTTAACTGCTGATACTGTCCTATCAACCAGCGATGCTAATTTGTTTCGACCGCCGGTAATTTCTAACAAACTATTATCAGCTAAATAATTCGTGATCATCAACAAATCTGTGGGCAATTCTTGGGCATTAAGTCGAAGGGCTGCGTTGTATATACGACCATGAGCGCTGATATAGAAGTGATGCGGCTTCAAAATGTCGCGGACACGTTCTATGGCTACTGGGTCAAGCAAGATGCCCCCAAGTATCGCCTCTTCAGATTCAATGCTCTGTGGTGGAAGCTTATTGGCTGTCGTAGCAAAAGGAATTACGTTGTCGTCACTGGCGTACATATTAATCTTTGATTTCAATTAGGTCTAAATTTTTACAGTCATACATCCGCAAAAAAGAAGGGTGTATGGGGTAGGGTGTGGGATGGAACCCCTCTTCACAATTAGGTCGCAGCGCTTGGGATGGGGCTAAATTTTGACCCTATACCCCACACCCCATACCCTACACCCAGCCTCTTCGGGGCTTGGTCAATCGGGAATATCTACAAATCTTTCAGGAAACTTGGCGCTTGCCCATTCGTACCATTTAGCAGATACTTTATGCTTGCAAAACTTAGATAGTCCCTCTGACTGGAGCATACTGTAGTAGTGATCGTGCATCCGCGCCTCCCATCTGGGAAAATCATATTTCTTGCGCTGTTTCTCTACTTCTGTGGGGTCATCAGCAAAGTTGTTAATTTTGCGCTCTAATTTCCTGCAACCCGCTTTCCATTGCTCAAATAAGCAAAATATCTCTGTACTACCTTCATCTTTTTTAGAAAGCACTGTAGTCACGTATGGGGCAACGTTGTTAATGTCTTTGCCCTGCTTACGCTGATAGGTCAGATAGTAAAGCAGGAAATCCACTTCTTTAACTGGGTCATCACTGAAAACCAAAATTTGAGAATGATTCTCACGCGCCGCGCCGGAATTTAGATCCTCATGAGTGGATTTCTCGTTAGTTGCAGAGACTTTCTCTTTATTAACAGCGTAGTGATTATCTGGAAGTGCTTTTTCTTGGTCAGTTTCTTTGTTCCCCTCTTTCTCTTTTTCCTCCGTCTCTCCAGTGATCGATTGAGGTAATATTATTTCTTTAATCTTATTAAGAGGCTGCGAGGTATGCTGTGAATGACTTTCAGCCCGCACCCCATCCATTTTTGGCACTATGCCATCCATTTTTGGCACTATGCCATCTATTTTTGGCACTATCGGTTGATGTGTATCATTTACATCATCCATTTTTGGCACTATCGGTTGATGTGTATCATTTACATCATCCATTTTTGGCACTATCGGTTGATGTGTATCATTTACAT
>NZ_JBIQNW010000093.1:10250-17348 GCF_047228265.1 Nostoc sp. UIC 10607
GCATCATCCATTTTTGGCATCATGGATATTGGAGCAGTATTTGTATTGTTAATTTTTTGTACTAGAGATAAGTCTTTCAGCAGTAATGCGCCAACTTTTATGGGGTCAACGCGATAAAACTTAGCTGCATTGCCCTTATTCTTTTTTAGTTGACAAGAAATTACGTAGCTTGATTCCTCTAGCCCCAGCAACAAACGTTGAATACTACGTTGTGATCCTAGCGCCGGGTATGCGTTTTCCCACTCTTTGTAAGTAGCGCTAGTCCACCATTCCCCATCATGAAAGTAGCCATGCTTGTTGAGTCTGGCATTGCTCAAACACCAGCTTTCAATGATTTGAATCAATAAAGCTTGGTTAACACCTACTACATTTGCTACGCTCCAATAGAGCTTAGTATATGCAGGTTCATAGCCGTGAGTAAGTCGATAAGCTGTAATCGGGCCTGCTGCGGTCAGTGTTGTAGTTCCCTGTGTAGCATTCATTTGTATTACCTCGAAATCTTTTAGATTTCGGATAACTCCTCATCTTGCAAACTCGCGTCGCTAAGTTATTTAAGTTATTATGGTTATAGCGAGCGCGGTGTACCCAGTACCAAGAAGTGTCCAGCCTCTTATTGCACTAGGAGTTACCCGGCGTGTTTAAATCAATAAAATCCAGCCTCCGCTGGTACGCATCCCCTCTAGTTTCTGCTAGTGGGGATATCCGTTTTGAGGAGAGGTGCTAAATTGTCTGCACCCTCTCGGCTCCCATTTGCCCTCTCCAGGGCTGCCGATTCTATATCGCCGCTTCCCTCTGGAATTGGGGCTAGGATTTGTTTTGAAGGACTTTTGCATTGCAGTTTTCCTAAATACAAAATTTGTTTTACGCGATCGCTTAATCTTCCCTCCATTCCAATAACTCACAGGGCTGGATTTTATAGCAGTCACAGATTTTGTTAAGCGCTAATCCATTAGGTATTTGCTCAGGATTGTCATATAAGTTGTAAACAGTCGTTTTACTTAACCCTGTACGCTCGCTGAACTCATAACGCGTAATTTTGAGCTTTTCGTCAATAAACCTCCTGATCGTGTTGCGAACTGGCATAGAAACCCGTCTGGTAATAACAGACTCCTATTAAAGCATCTTATAAGGAATGTTGTTATGCACAGCTTTATTTAATTAAAATTAGGTTGCTATTAATAGCTGTCTTGTATTAGTATAGCCATTGTAAGGCTAAAAAGACAAGGGCAGTCAAAACAGTCAAGGGCTGACAAAGGTTTCACCCACAACGGCTGAATGACCGCAAGTATCCAAAAGTCTTGCACGGCAAAGATTTTCAAAACTTTAATAATTACATAGAGCGGAATGACTACCGCTCACTAAACTTGATGCCTGCATTCATCAGGAGTTATTTATCAATGCGAGTCAGTATTAGACAGCCATTGCAGCCATTTATTAATGCAAAGGCTAAAGAATTGGGTGTTGATGATGCTGGTGAAGTGGTTAACTATTTGCTCTTGCAAATTATGTCAAACAACGCCATGAGCGAACCCATACAGACACAGACTAAAAAGGCTTAAACGATGTATATCAATTTACGCAACTTAGAAGCAATCAACGAACTACCTCTTGAGAGAACAATGCTTAATCAAAATCAATTACGAAGGTTAGAAGCAATAGATCGCTGGCTCAGAGAAATCCGAGATTCTAAGGAATTTGGGCAACTAGAATACTCCCCAGATGTGATGCTAGGCGACGCAATCCAAGCAGTAGGCGAACTACTTGATTTTCACGTTCCCTATGATTACAAGCCCACAAATTTTACTGATCAAGAGTGGCATTCATATCTAGAACAGAAACCAGTAATGCACATTCGTCGTGTGAAGACTTGGCGTGAAAAGATTAACTCATTCATACTCGATGCAGCGTCAGAAGTAGCAATTCTGAGCTTACTAACTACTAGTTTTATGGTTGTTGGTACTATCTTTTGTCACGGCGTTGACCGCATTGAAGAAAGTAGAGGCGAGAAATATCAACCCACATGGATCTACAACGCCAAGATTTTTGAAGGAAGCGCCATCGCATCTATCGCCGTCTTCCTGGGTGCAAGCTTAACGGGCGCGTGTGTCGCGGGAGATAAAAATGATGATTGATAAAGAGCTTGTAGGATGCGTCACACTGTTGAGCCAGAGCAAAACTTACTGGATCGATGGAACGCTGTACAGATATTTAACCAGTAGCGACAGTATCAGATACACCCAGTACTATTTCCGTCCTTTACCGCGTCAGTCTAAGAGTGCTGACTTAAAGCTCAATCGGGACAAAGTGCTAAGGCGCTGCTACGAAGTGCCGAGCTTATATAAACAGCACACAGCAGAGATAAATCACAACTCAATACAGCTGAGTTTGTTCTAAACCTTGGTAACATCTACCACCGCGCAAAACGTTCAAAAGCAAAGTTACAAGCGCGTCAACTAGTCCAAAAGGGGCGCTTTTACGGGGGTAAAAGGAATTTTGTCAATATATCAGAAACTCTGGCAACCCTTGTTATTGCGTGATTATAGCCGACGAAAAAACATACTTTGAAATTTGTCAGAGTTATTTTTCAGAGTTATTGATAGGTTTCAGCTAGCGGGTCATACCAAATACCCCTTTTCAGCTAATTGCATACATCAAAAACCTTGGACGCATTCGGAATACGCATCGATTTTATACACACCTAAGTAATACTTTGGGGGTAATGTGGCAACGAAACAGTATATCGCTAAGTATCATCAGCTAAAACAAATTTACGAGCGTGAGTTAGGAAAAGAGATTGCTGATATCACTTGGTATCGAGTGGTAGCTACTTTGAAACAGCATTTTAATTTCAACGTACTGGGTAGTGACGCTCAAAAGATAGTTGAGACATTCGCCGGATTTAAACGGCGCTACGGCAGCTTTACAGGTCGGGGTGAGGGGTTTAGTGAACGCTGGCAAGCATTCAGACATTTCTATGAAATAGATACTCAATATCAGGGGGGAGAGTTCTTAAAGCTTCTTGCAGAGCATCTAAAAATCAATCTTGATGACGTACCGCGTAGCACTCCTTACTACTGGTTTGAACGTGCTGAACTATCTTTCAGCGCTGAAAATATTTACCACTGCAAAGATTTAGCGCTTGTTGCGTTTGTCGCTGCTAAATGGGCAATCAACAAACGTTCGCAACCGATTAAATCCGCAACCACCGAAGTTTTAACACTAGCCCTCTAAGGAGCAATCATCATGTCTGACAAGTTTACTAACAATGTCCGCGCTCGTTTGTACAAACAGGGTTATCAAGGATTTACTAAAGATGATTACACGTCAGCAGCGATCGCTGTCGAGTGCGATGACCTTGACAATCCCACCAAAGACCAATTGAGCCAAGCCGTTGACTATCTCAAAGTCAAATCGACAAGCCAATTATCTGTAACTGATGAACCCGTTGAAGAAACCTTTCTTGTAGGCGTAGAAGATGCACAGCCTGAAGTTGAATCTAATCAGCTTGCAGTTGCCGAACCAGAGAATCAGATTGTACTGACAGACCTTGAAAAGCAAGCCCTCGTTGCAGACATTGCACAGGGGGCGGGAATTGAACTCAAAGCGGCGGATGTGAAACAGATTACAGTGTCCATTGCTTCCACCTTCGCATCTAGAAAGGAGTTGAACGAGGCGATTTTTAACGCGCTCGTCCACTTTGCAAGGGAATTCAAGAATCAAGAAGTATCCAAAATCCGACGCAAAGCCGACGAAATCAGGCAGACACTAGCAGAGATGGATGATGTTGCTGGCAGTGAACTGACGCAAATCAAGCAAGCGATGGAGGCCACCGCCCTGGACTACAAAAGCCAGTTTGCAGACCTCGCGTTATCTTTCGCCGGAATCATCGATTAAGCCCGGAGGCAAGCTCACTTACAAGCATTTGTTGATTGGGCTTGTGGGGATACCGTTACTAATTGCACTCGCGGCTCCCCTCTCTCAATGGTTTATGACGGAATGTTGCACATACAGGAGTCAAAAACGTGAAGCATATCAAGAATTTGGTCGGTAAACACGGTAAAAAGCTCAAGGCAAGGGCTGAGAAATTAGGCGTTGCAGACAACTTAATCATGGGTTGCATCAATGGCGATGACGCAGCGCTGACCAAAGTAGGAGAAATGGGCAACGAGGGCGAACGCATCTTAACCATCATGCCCTACATCACAGATAACCTGTCAGCATTCATCAAGGGTACTGAGGAGTACAACAAAGGACTTGCAGAGATTTACAAGCAAGCTGGTGCGTCTGGTATTGCTCTCGACAAAGCTAGTGCTGATTTAACGATCGCAAATTTAAAGTATGGTCATGAGCGCTCAGAAATCGGATTGAAGCTGTCCAGCGACCGCACACTAGAGAATCAGCGCTACAGAGAAAGCATTGACCTAGTTAAGCTCAAGGCTTACATCGATTATCACATGAGTAAGGTTGACCATCTGGCGGCTGCTAAATCGCAGTTAGCGCGACCCGTGAAGGCACAGCTAGACGCTAATAGGACTTATGAAACGGAAAAGGCAAAACATCTATTGACTTATGGCGAAGGTTCAGACCTTGATTTAGTACCTCGTAAGTCATTCACGACTAATAAATTAGTGCAAGCGTTCCGTACTGCTGTTTCTACGATTTTCGAGTAATCAGCATAGCAAAATCCCCTACTAAGTTAGCGCTCAGTAGGGGAAGTCAAATTAGTCATGAGAACAATGTTAGATGAACTTGACACCGAATTGCAAGACGGGGACACCGAACAATCACTCGATTATCAAGATTATCCTGATACTGCATTTACCCAGGATGAACAAGAAGCTATTAAAAGATTCAAAGCGAAGGAAATTGAAAAGCTTAATCGCAGTCGCGCTGTTCTCAAAGGAATTGAATCTTGCGGCTGGGGTGTTACTTCCTATTGCTTGGCTAAGTATTTAGTAATAGCTACAGGCTCGGCAGGGCTAATGCCTGCGGTCGCTATTGTGTTGGGAATTAATCAAATAGTTAATCGTGATTTATTGGAGTTTACCGTAAATAAGTCTCCTGAAGGATGGGTTTTTCCGGACATGGACAAGGCGATAAAATTTCTCTTTCAAACAATATTCGGATGCTTCATTTTGTGGACTGCTATCGGCGATTTTTACGCGACAATGCAGAACTCACACAAGACTTACGACAACATCAAAGCAACTGTAGAAGATTTTAACCGTCTGCCAGAATCAGACAAAACTATTGTATTTGTGGTGGGTGCATTGGTGGCAGGCGGTGTTGTTTACGGCATCCACAAATCCAAGTCATGAAGGCTCAACCGCTACTGAAAATTGGTGCTGTCACAGCTTTACTTCTGGGGCTTTTCAGCGCTTATTACTATGGGCAGACACCGCACCCTTATCAGTTTACTGAAGTGCGATTTTGTCCGGTAACAGCTAATAAACGCACAATTAAACACTATCAATACCCTGCAAAATCACAATCGGCACTTGATAATAAATACTGCCGTTTCAAGTACAGATTGCTCACAGAAGTATGGAAGTCACGACAGTTTAATGATGTTGTATCTCTCCCTGACGGTGCTTTCATTACGTCAGATTTGGCTCCATCAGAGAATCCTAGCCTGTGGTTATTAGTCGCACCCGCTTTTGTCTGGATGGGTTATTACTGCTGGGCTGCAAAAGATGAGATTGATAACGAGTCAAGTTTTCAACGTTTGGAGTCCTTCAAAACGTCAATCAAGCGCCAAGGTTTAGTTACTAGGACTGAGCGCGATTTGCAGTCACATGAATCAGAGCGGATTAAGGACAAGCATAAAAAGGACATCGACAGACGCGCTGATAATTTGTTAGTCCAAGAACGCTATATCTCTCTTGAGGAATTGCAGCAACAGTATCAGCGTCAGTCAGAGCTTGAAGATTTACAGTTTGATAATACTAAAAAACAGTTCGAGGTCGCTGATTCTGTAGCTGACAAATCCATTGCTGAAAACAGAAGAGACAAGCGCAAAGCGGACGCAGAAAACATCAATCCCAGTAGTGAAAAAGTATCGGCTCCACAAGGCACAAGCGCCCAAGAATTAGTTCAACTATTAAAAAATCATGAGGGCGGCTGGCTATGGGATGTCATCGAGTCCACAAAACCAGTTTGGGTGCTAGGGGGTCAAGGTAGTGGTAAAAGCAGTTTTGCTGCATCAATTGTTATGTGTAGGAAGGCGATTTTTGATTGGAATATCACATCAATCGTTGACGCTCATGGACATAAGAACAGAGCTAAAGCTTGGAAGTTGTTGATACCTTTGGAGCCGGAATTAATCGGCGAACGCAACGATTATTTAGCTATTGGTGAGGCAATGAATGAAGCTGTTCAACGTTGGAGCGACCGTACAGAAAACGACAGACCCATTCAAACACTTTGGGATGAATTGACACAGCTTTCTATGCAGGATGATTGTAAAGAATCAGTCAAAAGATTTGTGAGACATTCACTTACTGACGTTCGCAAGGCTGCCGAATATCTAGTTTGCATTGCTCATGCTTTTACTAATGCCGCCAGTGGTAATGCTGAGGGTTTTAATGACTTAAGGCAAACCGAAACTATCCAAATCAAGCGCAAGTCAAAGAACGGTCGCGTCCCTCTAAATCATGCTGAAATAAGTGGTCTTTATGATGACGATGGAAATCTGATTGAATCGGAGCGCGTTACAGTTCCAGACTGGTTTTATCCTGATAGCTTGCTCAGATTTATTAGCGCTCGTTAGAGAAATATTTCTCGTGAGTCACAAAACCTGAAAACTTTGTCGATTAGTCGATTAAAAATAGTGAGGGATTTACATTTATGCACCCAATAGAATTTAAGAAAAAATGGCAATTAACTTATAACGAGCTAGCACTTGTCCTGGGTTATGAAAGTGATTTCACTGTCCGTTGCTGGGGGATAAATGGAGGACATAAGCGCAATCCTCAAAAAGTTGTTTATGTCGCTTGTCGCCTTCTAGATGAAAAATGGTCATCTGAGGGGAAAGTTATAGATTCTTACCTTTGATAATTTCTCTTTGCGTCTCTGCTAATTAATTACTTGAAATAGGTG
>NZ_JBIQNW010000094.1:0-16712 GCF_047228265.1 Nostoc sp. UIC 10607
AGGTTTTGGTTCATATTTGTGATATTCCCCCTCAAGTGTTCCCTTTGTCAATACTCTGCCACCTGAATCCTTACGTTGCAAAAAAGTTAGTTTCCATTGATATGTAATTAAGAGATCGAACAGATCCGAACCCACAATATACTGACAGAGCTTATCTACATATTGCCCTGGCATATCAACAATAATTATATCTAATTCATTTTTGGTGAAATTATCTAAAATTTTATCCGTACCTCCATTAAAAAAGTCTAAGCTTTCAATTGCCAGTAAACTTTCGTAAGCTTTTAATCTCTCACGATTGTCATGGTCGTAGACCTGAATTTTTCTTCCTTGAACTTGAAACCAATCAATTAATAGTTTCGTAACTGTAGACTTCCCTACACGAGAGTCTCCTACAGTCATAATCATTCGCTTAGGAGAGTTCAACATTATTTAAACCTAACGATTCTTTTACTGATTCAATCTCTTCTTTGAAAGTTCTTAACCAACTTGTGACTCTACCTTTAACCGAAGGTAAATCTGTTTGCTCCATCCCTTGCCTAAAAGTCATGCTATTTTCATCCAGGTAATCATAACTGCGTTCTATTAGTTCTGGCATTTTAATGTCAGAAAATGGGCTTTTTTGCGACTTTAGTTGTCCCTTAATTTTCTCAACTTCGGGAGAGTTTTTGTATCTCGTAAATTCATCAGGCTCTCCAAAAAATAAGTTCTTTACTACTATGTAATCTACTTGATTTCCACAAAAGCTATGCAAATCTATTAGTTGATTTATAGAATCGATAACGCGGCTAATAACTACTACCATAGTCACGCGGATATTATAATGTTTTTCGGCTGTTTCCAGGAAAGTCATTTCTTCTACAAATTTTCGCAATATTCTTCTGGACTGTGGTGGTAATTCTAGTAAAAATAAAGATTCTGGCTGGATTATTTCACCATCTCCTCCTACCTTGGGATTCGCTTTTGTTTTCATTTCATCAAAGAACTGATCTATATTGCCTGTTTTAAAAATATCAAGTGGTTCTATATGGCAATGCCGACCATAGAATCTTAATAATTGAGAATTGGAGCTATCAGCATCAAAGCCGATAAATCTTTGTCCTTTATCCAAATATGTTTGCACTAATCCCCTTGCAAAAGTAGACTTACCTACACCACCCTTATCTCCAGTTACTATCACTAATCTCTTTTTGGTTATTTGCTCAATTGATTCTTCGTTCGCCTTGTCTTCTGAACCATTATTGATAAGTTCGATACTATCTGTCACTTTCTTTCTCCTCCTCATAATTATTAGTGGTCAAAAACTATAGGTTTAGGGGGTAGATAAATGGCACGCTTGATAACATGAAACCTTGCCGTTAGAAGGCGTGGGAGGAAAAGAATCTATATTCCCCATACTCCCCTTAGTCCCCTGAGAAACATTCCAGTATTTGAAAGTAAAATATTTCTAAATATCTTTGTTTGCTAAAATCTGCTAAATTATCCGTAATTGGCTTGAAGGTTTGAAGAATTAAACCCTGCTCTATAATCTTCATCAAATCATAATTACTATTTAACTTTAAAAATTTATATATAGAGAAATCTAATTCTTGAGCTATTAATAAGTTCGGAGCTAATGCTACTAATCTAGTATACAGTTCTTCGTAATTTGTAACTTCCGATAAGACTAGTTTTACCAATTCTAAATACTGCTGCCTAAAGGATAATTCTTGATAGTTACTAGTTCCCGGACAATTAGCAGCTAGGGGAACTTTCTTATAAATCAATTTTAAATATAATTCAATAATTTCTATTTCTACTTCCCATATCTTCTGCCCCTTTGAATATAGGTAGTTTATTAAAGAATCTCTCTTTGGAAAAATAATTCCTGAAGTTATATGCTTAATGTTAGTTTCTATATCCAAATTTGTCTGTTTTCTAAAAATTGGTACTATTTGGCTCCTTACCCATTGCATAAATTGCCTGACCACATCAGCTTTTACTATACCTGTCAATGAATGAATCCCCAAGGCATTCAAAGTATTAACGACGACTATTTTTTGATTAATCATCACTTGTCGCTGATTTGTTTTCGCATCTATTAATATTACTTTTCCATTGTTCAGGGCTGGAGCAATTATTTGGAATACATCAACCGCAAACAACTCTAATCCGCTTGGAGCATCTATTACTCGTACTATATTGTTCGAGAAATGCTCAAATTCCCAAAACTGCCAAACTTCTACCATCGTTTTATGGCTCAGAACGATATCACTATCCCATATCTGCCAATGACAAAGGAATCGATAAAGGTACGGAAATAATCAGTACTTTCGTATCTTGATTTTTCACTTTCCTTTGTTATATATTTCCAGGTTTACTTTTTTTAATTTAAGGGGTAGGGTGAATGGCACTGCGCTATCACTGCCGCAACGCTTATGCTGACGCTTTACAATCACAAAACATAATTACGGATTACGAATTATTTAAAGCTCCATTTCCTGATTTTGATGCCGTTGTTGTTGTTGTAATTTCTGCGAGAGATTGACCAGTTCTTGGTTCCAATCTCTCGCAAAACATTTATTTCTTTTAGCCTGTGGCAGCAATTGTTTAATAGCCCGTGCATCTGCATTTCCAAGTTCCGAAGAGTCCAATGCTACCTGTACATTAAAAATATGCTGCAATTGCTCAACAGGCAAAGTATTAGGGCGATCTATTGCCAGGAAGAGCGTTCTTTTGAGCGGTACGTCGCCCTTGACAAGATATTCCAGCATGGCAAAAGAGATGGTATCAATGGGGGATTTACACAGCACTAACCTTTCTGCTGGATCTGTTGGCTGTCCACCTAAGTGAAAGTAAAACCAGCCCTCACGCCGCTTAGTCCCTTTCTCGTAACCTTTGAAAGTGTTGTTCTCGCCCCGTGTCCCCCGCAGGAATGCTCCTATTGCCTGGGGTTCTTCGCCAAGATTCCGCATAACGAACACAGCGTTTTGCTGGTCATCAGCGTAAACCAGCCCCCGGTTATGCAGAACTTCCACAAAGTTTTCAGGTATCCCCCGTTTTTGGGTCAGGTAGTTGCAGACAGAAGACCACTTAGTTTTATCCTCAACTGGTAGCCTGAATTTGTCGCATGGTTCTAACTGGATAATCTCAGCTGCCACTGTTTTAGCAAAAGCTATCGCTGCTCGTTCTGCCCCAGCTTCACCAAAGCGCTCATGCAACCAGACAACCGCTTGCCGTAGATTGCACTGGTTAACGTGCATCACCAAGTCAATCGCACCCCCTGAGCCTTTCTGCTGTTCGGGGGCGAAGTCGTAGAATTTGGGCCCATCTATATTAATGATGTGTCCGTGACCCTTCCATTTTCCTTGGCTATTGTGTAGCCCCAACTCCCAGGCGACCTCCTCCAAGGGCAAGTCGCGCATTTCTTGAGTTTGAGATTCTAACAATTGCACCCGTTTTTCTAATTGCTGTCGCTCTTTTTCACTATCTCTAGCCCGTTGCTCTGCACGGAACAATCGCTCTGCCATAAAGGAGCGATCAGCCAGTTGGTGATTAATGGCTTGGAACTGGTCATCAGACTGAATCCTGGCAACGTAACTCCTAGCTGATTCAAATGGTGTGGGTGCTAATTGGTTATTTGTAATGACTGCGGTGAGTGGTTCACTATTAACAGCTTGGTAATATTCTTTGACTTTGGTGTGGGTTGCTTTGCTGCCCTTTACCCCGCGTTCAATGCCCAAAGGAGCGAGTGCAGCAGCATAACTATCTTGGAGTTTGGATAACTTAATTCTTCCCTGTCCACCTCTGCCCCCAAACATCGCGTCATGACTGACTCTCCCAGTTTTCTCGTTCAATGGCACGATGAAGGCGTGAATGTGTGGGGTACTTTCATCTAGGTGAAGCTCTGCCCTGACGCATTTTGATCCATAGTTTTGAGATAGCCAGTCACGAGATGCGATCGCCCATTGCTGCATCAGTGAATCAGACCATTGCCCAGAAAGAGATGGATCACCAGGGCGGAAATATTCAGGTGATGCCGAGAGAAACATCTCGGTGCATAACACTGCGTCCTTTCGTGGGCGATGCTTGAGCATAGAGATTTTTTGCTTAACTATCTCCTCTAAAGAGCGTGAGTCTTCTCCCCTAATCAAGGGGACATTCTCTTTAGTTGGATCTGCGTTGGGTGTTTCTCTGTTTCTGGTAACATGGTCATCACTTCCGGCAACGTTACCAAATGTTTTTAGTTTCTCTATTCTGAGAATTGTTAGTGGCGACATAAAAAAATTATGCTACAAATGTAGTGTGAGCGTAGTACTCAAAAACCTTCCAAGCGAACGGCGATTTCATGTCACGAGCGCAGCGAGAGATGGCGCAGCCACCCGCAGGGCATGAAACCATAGTGAGTATGGTTATGTTATTCTCTAAGCGAAGAATTGTTGAGGGCAAAAAATAGCAATTAAGAGCGCTAAGTTTTGGCATAGTCTAGGGATAGTCCAAGCATAGTCTAAAGAACAAGTTTCTTGAAAAAACTGATTAAGAGTGCTTAGTCTAGGCATAGTCTAGGAATAGTTCAAACTTAGTCTAGGCATAGTCTGGAGAAAATGTAGTTTGGTATACAATTTCCTTCTTCAAAATCCACTAATTACATAGATTTAGGGGAGATTATAACTCAGTTTTTAAAACAGAAAAAATCGATTAGACTTTAATAAGTGATTCTGCATTTTGATTTTCTGCAAGTAAAAAACCGAAGCAACGCGGCTGTAAATGTACAGAAACTTTTGCATGGAAAAAAATGGAACAGAACCAACAAGTCTTTTTTTCAATTAGGCGAAGGTTAGGCACTATTGATGGACAGATAATTAATTATCTCCACTCTAGACCCTTCGACCCTTCGATTTAGGGAACCTACCTGAAATAGTAATGTTGACCCTGCTTGAATATTGGTCGCCCTTTGCCATATCTGCTGATGGAGTGGATGGAGAAGAAGTCAGGCAGAGGGCAATTTGGTCAATTAAAAAATTAGAAGCACAAGCGGCTTTGATTCGTGAAATTTTTTTGTCATCTCATGTCCAAACTGCTGTGACTGCGAACAACGCTGAAGTTGGCGACAGTGCCTCGGATCAAAGGCTGGTGTCCACCATTAATGATGAGGATGACCAAATCTTGGATGAGGACGCTGATGATTTGGCAGAACTAGTTCTGCCAGAAGAAATAAAGCAGATTAACAGCTTGTTTAATGTCGAGTAATAGTTGAGAAAAATTCATGAATACGTCGAAAAGAGAGATTGCACCCGTTTACACAAGGGTAGCTGTGTCCATTGATTTAGGTGGGAGTCAGAGCAAGGTAATTGTTCAGATATATCCTTCGGGTGTGCCGATAGTAATAGCAATGGAGCCAGAAATTGCAGATGTGGGAAAAAACTCAATTACTCAGTTGTCAGGAGACTGTACTTGGGTAGGAATAGATGATGAGTATTATGTCTTGGGCGCTCTAGCTAAAAATACTTTTGCTGGCACACCAGCGCTCAGGGATCTGAAATATCACTATGCTTTACCAAAAATAGCGGGATTATTATGGAAAATTTGTCTTCAATTGGGCTTGAGTAATGGTGTTGATGCTTCCGTGCAATTATTGCTACCACCAGGAGAAATGTCGGACGGCAAGGATTTGGGCAAGAAGCTGTCGGCAGCGCTAAGAAAAGGAATTGCCACACCTACAGGCAAGTTAAAACTTAAGCTACATAATTTTTACGTGGCTCCAGAGGGGAGTGGGATTATGGCTTACCGTAGTCGGACTTTGGGGGCATTGTTTGGGCAAAAAAGTATTGGTTTGTTGATGTTGGGCTACCGGAATGCTAGTTTTTTTGTTTCGGCTAAAGGTAATCAAGCAAAGGCTGAATCTACAGAGTTGGGGATGAATTGGTTAGTGCAGCAATTTGTGGAGCGTACTGCTGTTGGGCTAGCAAAAGATGATTTACGTATACCAAAAGCTTTAGTGTCAGCAAGCTTGGGCAACGTGAATGCATTACAGTCGTTATCACGCAAAGCCACATCTGCTGGAGTTGAATCTGATTTAAAGTTGTTTAACTCAGTTTTACTAGATGTCCGTGGTGATTACTGTCGAGCTTTAATTCGCTGGATTAGAAATATTGCCGTATTGGATGAAGTTATCATTTGCGGCGGGACTGCTGAGTTTGTGCATAAGGAATTAACTCAACATTTTGAAAAAGAGGGCATACCTATTGTTTGGAATGGCAACGTCGAGATGCCTAAGTATCTCGATACCCTCTCTCTAGGTAGCCGAGTTACTGATGTCTGGACTGCACACATTACCTATATCAAGATGTTAGACTACAATTTTGGCTACCAACGTAAAACTGATTTGGTTCCAGACTATCATCAATCCCCACCTGTAAAAAATTCCACCCCACCCAAAGAAGTTTGGGAGAAAAACGGGTTTTTGACCATGCACCCTGGTGTTTAAAGCCCTAATTTGAAAGTGATTGCCTATACGTAGATTCTCTGCGGCTTGCTCCCAGGCGATCGCTTTCAAATTTGCACACTATACAAATGCTGGTGCGCGGTTATTAGCTATATTGTTATACATTCTAGTAAGTTCCTGTAGATGCTCAACTTGATATAATTCAAGTGAATAAAAAGAAGCTGATTTGATTATTTGTTTGAGTTCTTCTGCCCACTGGCTATAAGTTGAAGTACCAATAGTCCCTTCAGACGATTGAATATAATTAACTAAAACTTGAGGATTGACTTTAAATGTACTAATTCCATATTTTTTAGCACATTGGATTAATAATTCATAGTCAGCAAATATTTGGTGGCAAGGATTCCATTTTAAAGCATGATTACGGTAATGAATGAATCCATTGCCATCAAAAATTTCTTGTTGACTTTAAAAAAATTTTGTATTTTTAGCCAGTTACTTTTATCTTCTTGCTAACTGTTGTATTATCTGCTGGAGTGCGACAAAAATAGAAACTATTTTCTTGACAATGCACAAATGCAGACTCTACATCTGACTATTCACACGATTCCGATTCAGCAATGCACTGTTGAAAAAACTCCTTTCAGTATTGGTAGCGATAAATACAATGACTTGGTAATTCCTGATAACAGCGTAGATAAAGGACACGCTAAGATTGCGTTTAAAGAAGGTCAGTATTATTTGCTAGATGAAGGTAGTACCAATGGCACACGGGTGGCAGGGATTCGGCTAGAAGCATATCGATTCCGAGCTTTAACAGACGGGAATCTTATAGAGCTTGGTTCGGTGATCGTAGAAATAAAAATTAGCTCCCCTGCACCAGCCAAAATTCCAATATTTCAGGCAAGGCAACGTCAAACTCTCTCAATTGAACGCATGAGATTAGATGCAATCAATTTAAAAAAATCTAGCAGCCCAATATTAGGTACAACTCTGCTCAACGATATTTCTGTATCTTTCTTTCCGCAAGAGTTTGTCGTTATTGCTGGGGTTAGTGGTGGCGGGAAGTCAACTCTCATGGACGCACTCAACGGACAACGCCGCACTAGAGGTAAAGTATTTGTTAACGGCTGCGACCTCTACAAGAATTTCAACGCTTTCAAAAATAAAATTGGCTATGTGCCGCAGGACGATATCGTTCATTCAGAACTGACTGTGGGGGAAGCACTTAACTATGCTGCTCATCTCCGTCTGCCTTCAGCATCGCCATCAAAAAGGCAGCAACGCATACAAGAAGTACTTGAACAACTGCAACTTACTGGGCGCAAGAATGTCTCTATTGGGCGACTTAGTGGTGGGCAGCGCAAACGTGTAAGTATTGGGGTAGAACTAATCAGCAATCCCAGCATATTTTTTCTGGATGAGGCAACTTCAGGACTTGACCCTGGCACAGAATTACAAATCATGCACCTTCTGCGGAGTTTAGCAGATGCTGGAAGTCTAGTAATATTGATTACTCATGCTACCAAAAATGTGGCGATCGCTGACATGGTAGTTTTCCTGGCTAAGGGGGGCAGACTTGCTTATGTTGGCCCTCCGAAGTTAGCCTTTAGCTATTTCAAAGTCAAAGATTTTGATTCAATTTATGCCAGAGTTGAAGACCAGTTGTCACCATCAGAATGGGAGCAGGGATTTAAGTCTTACGCTTTCTACAAAAAGTTTGTCGGTGAACGCCAAAAGACCATTCCCCAAAACTCAATTAAGCCCGTACTAGTTAAGCCGGATTTTCTCCAACAATGGGGGGTGTTATGCCGCCGTAACTTGGCTATTCTGCTCAAGAACAAAATCAGTTTAGCGTTAATGCTTCTAGGAGCGCCGATTTTAGGTTCATTGAATTTTGCACTGTGGAAGCCTGACTTATTTAACACTAAGATTGGCAATGCAGGACAGGCAATTACAATGCTGTTTGTTACAGTCATCATGGCTGTAATGTCTGGAGCGCTAGCTACGATGTCGGAGATTGCGAAGGAAACTGCCATTTATCGCCGTGAGCGTAGTGCCGGACTAGGGATAGTTCCTTATATAGCATCCAAGTTTCAATTAGCATTCTTGCTAGCACTTTATCAATCAGCAATACTTTTAGTTTGCATGAACTCGGCGGTGAAATTAAATGTTGATAACAGTACTTTGACTCTCATGTACCTCAGCCTCTTCCTCGCTTCTTTTGGGAGTATGATTTTGGGACTGTTAGTTTCTGCGATTGCACCAAGTCAAAGTGTTGCACCTCTGCTAACAATTCTTGTGCTGGTTCCTCAAGTTGTGTTTGGAGGTGGTATTCTCCCAGCGAACGAATTCAACTCTGTGGGCAAAACATTCAACCAGATGATGTTAACTAAATACCCTTTTGAATCTCTAGTATCCCTGAGTGGACTTGGCGCAGATGTGGCCAAAGACTTGTGCTGGCAGAAAACTGAGCAGCAACGGAAAGCGCTATCAGAAAAACAATCCTTTAACTGTAAATGTTATGGAGGGAATGTGTTTAAAAAGTGCAAATTTCCGGGGATTGGTAAAGTAAAAAAATCATCGTTTTTAAATGCTGATTTATTAAAGGTACGTTTGCTGATTCAGGGGATTTTTGATAGCTATGGAAAAACTTTTAAAATTGATTTGACAGAAAATCTATTTTCTATGTCGAGATTAATTGTTTTATTAATGATGTTAATTCTACTAGCCCAATTTCTCAAAGGTTAGCAAGTAAAAATACTTATAGCTGAAAGTTCGCTGACTCCAAGTAGGCTGTGCGCCATCTCTAACACCCAGAAGAAAGTATTTGATTAATTCTCAAATTCAGGAAGCAGGAGATAGGAGGCAGGAGGAACCCACATTTAAAAACGTGGAATTGATCTTGGACGCAATGCAAGTCGCGCTACGCGTCGACGCTCGATGACTCGCTAACGCTGCGCTATCGATACAATTTTTCTTTTAAACTGGGCTTTATACCCAGAACTAAAGTTTTTATTCATACTTCTTTCCTCCTGCCTCCTGCCCTCTGCCTCCTGCCTTCTTTGTAAAATACTGAATTAGAGCTTTAGCATAAATAGACTTATTTTTCTACAGACAAGAGTACGGTTTTTTTCCGTACTCTTGTCGATTGATTTTTTGAGGGCAGAAAATATAAACTCTGCGGTGGGAGTAATTATAATTTCCATTTTTACTTGCAGAATCTGGTGTGGAGGAATATTCTTCTGCACCTTTCCCTACTTACTTTCATCTCAAATATCTCTTAAAGAAATCATGCAACAACTAAAATTACCAAGCCACAACAACGGTATATACCCTCAAAAGTCAACAGACTCATTCACTATCCCTCAACAGAAAGAGCGACTAGAAAATCTGTTGTATCAGAAAGTTCAACAAGGGGAAGACATATCCTCTTGTATTGAAGCTCTCTATTATTTAGCTTCAAAGCAAACAACACAAGACCAACTGCAAGTGATGTGGGCTGAAGTAATCAAAGAACGCTCGGCATTCAATTCACTGCAAAGAGTAATCATTACAGCTTTTGCCATTTTAGGAATGATTGCCTTTCTCAATGGGGCATTTCGCTCTGTTAAACCATCTGCGGCTGTTGTCAACCCACCTGCTGTTCAACCTCATTAAAAGGATTTTACCAAAAAGCTGAAAGCGTTGTTTGATAAAGCTTTCAGCTTATATTATTACTCACTGTGCATAGCTCCCCCTAAAATGCTGTGTCCTTGTCGAAAGGCAAACTGTCAGCATCCTCAAAGTTACGCAGGTCTTGCTCCATCTGCTGACGACGTTGAACGTATGTTGTGCTGTTTCCAATCCTCCCTTCCATCAACCATTCACCAAAGTTGATGCCTTGTTCTACGTGTGAGGCAGACATTTTATTATAATGATCAACCTCCATTTTCTTACGCCACTCAAGCTGCTCTAGCGCACTTTCACTGATGCCAATTTTCTGAGCATATTCTACATATTCAGGTCTGAGAGAACCATCTGGGTTAAACTCCTTTTTCTCTTGTTCAGTGAAGAAATCGTAGGCTGTGTAGATTGGCCACGGCTCTGGATCAGTCTCGTCCAGGTGCTTCCACTCGTCGTATTCTTCTTTCAACGAAAGAGCATAGTCAGTAATTGCTTCGTTACTCATTCCTGTAGACAACATTTGTTGTCGGGCTTCATCTTTCAAACTTCCATCTGGGTTGAATTCTTTTTTATTCATATTTATCCAACGCTTAATCCTTGACATAAAAACCTCTCAAAAAGTTAATTAATGTTTATCAAGTTTCAAATCTTATGACTCTGGAATTGAAGCATTTTGACCCTCGTTTAAATAAGTGGATCTATATAGACGATAACAAAACCAACTCTCAATCAATTTTAACTGAAAAGCTCAGTAATACTTTACTAGAATTTTACTTTCCTGACAAAGAATTTTCATTTGGACATTCAGATGAATATAGTACAGCCGAAGATTTAAAAAATCATCCAGATGGACAGATTTTACTATTATCTTCAAAAACTCGTTTACTTTATGGAGATAAAGAGTGTTTAGAAACGATACAAAAAATTTGTCCAGATAGTAAAGACCGGGGTGCTTATGGTTCCATCTTCCTTGGGGCTTGTAAAAATGCGATTCACGAAAAGCTAAATATTTTGGTAGTAGATGATTCTACTGATAACAAGGGTGAGAATGGAGGAATATTATCAAATGATTTAGCATATAGATTAGTTGGTGATTGTTATGGGCAGATTTCAACACAATTTTATGACTTGCTAACTTTAAGAGAATCCCAAATAGATAAAAGCTATCGTGTAATTCAGCATCGATTTGGTTGGGTGGATGGAGTTGGAGAAGATACTACTAAATATCGTTTTGGCAAAGGAACACTGCGACCATACAGACTAGATAGAATAAAATATGCAGATCCAAATAACAAACCAAAAATAGACATAATTCTCCCCGTAAGCAGTTTTAAGGGAACAGACAAGGATAGACCCAAAGGCCCCACTAAACCTCAAATTCAACCAGGATTATATCAGCAAAATATTTGGTTAGCTGAAAAAGGGCAATCTCAGCAAGGTCAGATGTCTATCTCCCAACTGCTGGCATCTTTCCCCCAAGGGATTAAAGATTTTGTTGAGGAACTAGAGGTACAAGCCCAAAGATTAGCCTCTATTCAAGATGACCCAAGAATTGTTGCTGCTTACTATTGTGAAAGATACGAAAAACGCAAAGAATCATTGAACCAAAGTAAATTAAAAATAGGAGAGGTCACAAACCAAGAAATAGATGTTAAAAACTTAGGAAAAAATGACGATTTAGATACAGATGAGGAATTAGATGACGAGAATACTAAAGATGACTTGTTCATGTACAAACTCATTAAAGCTGATTTACTAGGGCATCAGCAGCTTTTAGAAACTGAGAAGGTCAAACAGGAATTAAACCGTTTTGTACAAAGTGAGTGGCGAGATATTGCTATTGGGAAAACGCTTACTTTTGACCGAGCAATGATTATTCCTTCCAAGGAACTCAAAAATGGTGAAATTTGTGTCCCTTGGCTTGATGAGCAAGAAAAAATTCTTAACTTCCGTTCTCCTTTCCTCAACTCTAATGGTTTGTGTGTTTCTAATAATAAACACGTTTTAGACCGTGTTGCTCCAGATGGTAAATCTTTGCAAGGCATAATTGTAGTCAATGACGAAGACCACAAGCGCATACAGCAAAGAATTACAGAGTTAGAAGCACTCTTGGTTGATGTTGATTTTATCGACCCAGCAGAAACCGAATCAGAACGCCAAGCACGAGACTACGATGGTGATTGTATTGGTGTAGCACGAGCCGGCTTATATCCTAATTTAACAGCAGAGGCAGAGCGAAGAAATCTTCCCCAAAACGCCTATTCCCCCACAGTTAAGCTTAAAAAGCAATCATTTTATTCGGAAAATGGAAGCCAGCCTCCATTTGAAGAAATAGCTATCCACATGAGCGATAGCATCAGCGTGGGTATAATCAACAATCAAGTAACGGCACTGGAGGCATTAGAATCAGAAATTGAGGTACTAAAGACTTATGGTACTTTTGAGCAGAAATCAAATTATCTAGACCAAGTTTCTAACCATTACGAAACCCTGTTTGAGCAAGAACGCCAGAAAGATCCAAAGTTAATCCGAGAAGAATACAAGCCTTATATGCAAGGGGTTGTTGAACTTGCTCATTCTCAAAGAACTCCCGAAATTATCCAGCAAGCAATGGACATTAACCGTCAAATGTACCGGAGCATGATTGAAGAAGGATGTTATCAAAACCAAATAGCGGTTGATTTATTCAAAAGTGCTAAAAAACCTGAGATGGATAAAATCAGGGAAAACAACCGCTACTTGTATCGTGATGTTAACTATATTAAAGATAAAAAGTCGCGTTCAGTTTATTTAAGCACAGGTATAACACCAAAGGGCTACTCACTAGTAGAATTATTGATTAGCCAAACCAATAAATATTTCCAAGAATCACAGTTAGAATCGCGTCCCATAGTCCAGTTTAAAGACTTGTTCAAAGGGGTAGAATTTACACCACAGCAAAAATTTGCAGCGATCGCCACCAAGTACGAGTTTGATCTGAAGTTCAATGCTGCGGTTCGTGTCTCAAGGCGGCGAGAAACAGAGTCTGGCCCTAGCGCAATTGTTCAAACGGATTCAGGAACGCAACTCGAAATTACCAACCTCACCCGCTACGGGCATCCCCTAATCTGGAAAGCCCAGACACTTAATATTCGCCTAGATGAGATTAAATTCACAAACAGTGAACGCCCCCATAAATTATTAGCAGTTGCACAGATAGATGGCGAGGTTGGGTCAGATGGAAAACCCGCTTACCGCAACCTGGGGACAGTTAGCCAACAATCTGTGACTGACCACAACCTCAAATCGGGGATGACCATGCAGGGAGCTAAACTCCTAGAACTAAAACCAGAACTTACTAGAAGCCAAACTAAACTACTCTTTGCCTTGGCAAATGAAGCGGCTGAAGCATTTTATGCCTCTATCCCAGAGTCAGAAAAACTTGCATCTGCTGCCGCCGCTTGGAACATCTGTGCATCCCGCCAGGATGAACTCGAAGTTGCAAGAAAAGAAAACGCAAACCCCCAAGCGATCGCGAAAAAAGTCTCTAATTTTGCTTTCGCTGCTTTCCCCAATGAGATTATTTCTCGCTTAGATAAATTGCAATTTACGGAACCGAAGTTAGTCACACTGAATAATGAAGCGAATCAATTTTTGGGTCGAGACTGGAATCCCACTGAAAAACACCCGATAGAAATCAGGGCTAGTCACCACCCAGTCGGGCATGAACGCCACGTTTCCAGACTAATGTTTGTCCAGGATAGTGATGGCGAATATAAGGAATTCGCCATGCTCGAAACCAGAACTGCACAGCTTCCCATTGGAACGAAAGCGCTCTCTTGTATGGTTGGGATAGAACCTGCTACCGCCAAAGCAACTATTGGACTGCCAGGAAACGAGCCGATTGAAATTACTATCCGCGAACTCAAGAACTTCTCTTATGCAGGACTTGTTTTTAACGCCGAATCGGTAAACTTAGAATTTGGCACTGTGCTGATCCCTGACAAAATAGTAAAAATCAAAATTGATGCTTTGACTTTGGGTGAGTTAGACAGTGATTCTGTCCAGCAGTTAAAAGAAATTAATTATCTCAAAAATGGTAATCCTCTAAAATTAAAGCTCACGTCTATCTCTGAAACTGGAGATCAAGCTTTTGTGCTAGGTGAGTCTCCTAATGGGAATCTCCTCAAAATAAATAAAATTAACTTTTATGATTTTTCTGGTCAGACATTCAATGATCAAGATTACCGAAAACTGACTATCGAAACCTCAGCTTCTAAAACTAGAGATGCTGTTTTTTTAAATGGTGAACCCCTGGGAGTATTGCACTTCAAAAAAGACAAAGACGCGCTCAGACAGCTTGGACTACTCAAAACCGGACAACTTACCCCAGCCCCCGCTATTATTCAAAGTAATTTTTCTGTTATTTGCGCTCAAATTGACCCTAATACCGTTGAATATCCCCAGAAATGGACGAAGGAATTTCAGGCTTTTGGGACTCAATTAGTTAATTCTCAACAGCAAGAGATGATTGAAAGTAGTGCGAAAATTCTACATCAGATTAAAGAGCGTCCGACTTTCTTATTTTCGACAGAATCAAACAAAAAACTTGGAGTCATGGGCTTGGCTGTTGACAACCAGAAAGTTGATACTGTAACTAAATGGTTAACTGCTCAAAAAGTTGAATGGCAGCAAGTACCAACAGAAGATGTTATCAGGGAAACTAAAAAAGGTCTAGCAGTATTTCACTTAGTCAGCAGTTCAATTCCCCCCAAAACTTTGGAGAACATGACCAAGAAATTTGGGTCAATTATTGAATCGGATAGTGACTATCAACAAAGAGTTAATTCCCTCGCCACACGACCACAGTTTTTGAAACCTCCATCTCAATCAGCATTGTCCTCGCCTCAACAAAGCGCTCAATTCCACCCAAACCAAGAGGTTCAAAATCTCGCCGTCGCCTCTCCTGTCATCAAAGGCAAACCGATTCCGATGAACTACCCTTTAATGATGCATGGTGAGCCGAACCCACTACCTGTAAATACTTGCATTGATGCGATGAGAGGATATGGTCGAACTCATACCACCAGAGCTTATCAATCATACAAACAGTATGGGTTTAAGGAAGGGGATATTGCTCTGGCGACAGGTATTGGTAAACAAGTCGTCTTTCGAGTCGGTAAACAGTATCAAATTACACCTGATATGATTGCTGACCCCGTTTATCAACAGCAGTGGGCTGATATGGAAAAGCACTCACCCAAGGCATTACCAGAATTGTTCACGGGCAAAGGGCAGGTCTGGGGACTACATCTTGAACCCTTGGGGGATTATGTGGACGGGAAAATAGTCCCGTTTCCTGAACCACAAAACAGAGGCGTATCTAACCAAGAAGTCCAACCTCAATCAGTTACTATTGATGACTTGAGAAATTGGTACAATACCGCAGATAAGTTAGGGAAGTCCGAGAATTACAAAAAACGCATTGTGGAAGTTGCCAATCAATTTAAAGCTGGTGAGCAATTATCAGCCGAAGCGTTGACAGTAATGAATCAAGATACATTTGAGCTTGAAAGAATCGGTCGGCTGACTCAAATTGCTCAAAGGATTGGCATGGTCTGGGGTAAGTCTAATGAAAATGCCACTCAAGTTCAAGGAAAAATTTATGACTTGGCTTTCAATACCCAGCAGAGGGATTTAACTATTTCGCAGAAAGATGGAGAGGTAATTTTAAACTTGCAATCTGGGAGGGTACAGACTAATAAACTAACTCCACAGATATTGCAAACTTTTGAGGATGCTAATACTCAAATTGATAAAATATTAACTAAATCTCAAACGCAACAAGTAGACTTACAAAGATAGATTTGAAGAATTCAGCAGCCAGGAGCCAAGTCGCTTTGCTCCAATTCGTAATTACTAATGGGCTGCGCCCCGCTACGCTCTAAGCAAAGCTATGCCGCAGGCTTTACGTAATCCATAATTAATAACCCCATGAATAAATTCAGGAGCTTGGAATATGGAGCTTAGGAAAATTCAACTTTCATCGCTACATAAGCATTTGCAAAGCGTTTGTATAGGAGAATTGCTCCTAAATTTGCTCCCAGACAGATGCTTCCTAGTCCCAATAAAATGTATGTGGGAGCCATGACAACTCCAATCATGAACCAAGCAAATCCGTGCAGTATGATTAATAAAGCAAAGGTACTGGCAATTGCAGCACTTCGCCAAATCTCAATAGCTGGACGACACAATAATGTCAAACCTATTGTTAACGAGGTAGCAATTAGGTTGGCTGGGATTAGAAAAGCACAAATACCAATGCAGTAAGTGCTTGAGAATACCGTCAAGGTGTTAAAGTCTAACATGAATTCTCCTAGATTAAATTGCCAAATTTTAGATGAATATTTGTCCTGATATCCTCAAGGTTAGTCAGACTTTAAAAGATTTGTAGGTTAGCCGAAACTATGGCATTACTCAGATATTAGTGAAGACATACTAAAAATTTGAACCACCAACTTCTTGGTGGTTCTGAGTTATACTTCGTATTAGCTACTAGTCAAGCACTTATACCAATTTTATATGAAGCTGCATATAATAGAGAAAACAAACTCGATAAATTAAAATAACCATGAGCCGCCCT
>NZ_JBIQNW010000095.1:0-16435 GCF_047228265.1 Nostoc sp. UIC 10607
TGTCACATGATGCGCCATGCTTGCGGTTACTATCTGGTGAATCAGGGGTATAACACCAGGGAAATCCAAGACTTCCTCGGACACCGTGATATCAAACACACTGAAAAATATACAAAGCTGAATGCTCGACGCTTCCTGAATTTTGATTGGGGTGATTTGTAAAAGTTGAGAAATGGATATCTAAAACAACAAATAAATTCGTACAACCAAAGGTTGATTAGGACATAAGAGCGATGGTTTTATGAAGCTCACCTAGAATGCGATTGCATGAAGGCACTGGACTTTGGGCAATAGTGTGACTTAACAAAACCATCGCTCTTATAGTAGTTAATTTTGAGCAGTTCGTAGAAGTTGTAGAAGTAAGAAAAAATTATTGGTTTGTGACTGTCAAACTGCCCCAAAGCCAATTTGACTATTAGTATTTGCCCAAAAACATCGGAGTTTTTTTAGACTCTCTTAGTAGCAGTTTTGCAACTTCTGTTATTAACTCTGTAGCAGTTGAAGGCTTTTGAAGATAAGTTTGAAACCCAGATGCCAAAGCTTTTGAGCGCGTCTTGCCTTCAGTACAACCACTAAAAGCAATCGCTGGAATTTCTCTAGTTTTGAACTGCGGAAGTTTTCTGAGTTTCCGTATCAAAAAATACCCGTCTTCTTCTGGCATAGCAATGTCACTAATTAAAAGATCCACCCGAAACTGTTTAAGGACTTCAAATGCTGTTGAAGCATTGGATGCCGTCATCACCCGAAATCCATAGCTTTCAAGAATATAGGTAGTCAAGAGCAGAAAATCGTTTGTATCATCTACTACAAGAATTGTCATTCCTTTGAAGATATCTATATCATCTTCAAGATACGCATCACAATAACTTTCTGCCACGATAAATTGGCCTCCTTAGTTGCCAACTCAATTACGGAGGAAGTCCTACTAGTGGCTAGCGCTAACTAGCTACCTAGTGGGCACTATTAATTGTTTGTAAATTAGCAAAACAATTTATTAAATCAAGTTTCTCTACCTTGAGTCTTATTCCTTTAGACTGAGAAATTGGGTGTGAATTAAGGAAGTTAGTATTTACTTTTACAAGAGTCCTCATTCTTTGTACCCTCACTTGATTTTTATCAAGTCGGTTAATGGTAGTTAAACGACATCTATGGCAAGCGGCTGTGAGGGAGCAACCTGCGCCACTCCGTCCTGACTGGCGGTCAGTCCGGTAACTGTTAACTGGCCGTCCTGACGGGCAGATCAAGTTAAATAAATTTTTCTTGAGTCAAAATATTAATTTTCAAATCGGATACATTATTGGACTTAACCATAAACAGTAGATGGCCTCTCATTGTTGCTTCTTCATTTAAAGGTACTCCACTAAACAAACAGGGAAACTCATGTGCTGCATCACAATTTTTCGCTAATTCAAGTGCTATTGGTTTCAGTGAATTTGTATTGACAAATAATGCAGAATCTCTCTGTGCATTTTCCAGTTCTGGGATAGTATACCAGTTGAAAATAATATGGGGTACAGCCGGGATAAGTGCAAATTGGGACACGTTATAAAGTTTTGTAACATCAGCATCGATTTGCTTAGTTTCTTGATATATCTAGTTTGTAAGTATTTTTGATCCTTTGGTGTATTTCCCTTTAGCTATTTAAATAATTTTGAGGAGAATTAAATAATGAAAAAAATTTTAAATCACTCAACAATTGCCAGTCTAATTATATTGACATTTGCATATAACACCAATGGAAAATTCATTGCATATCATCATTTAGAGAAAAGTTTATTCCAGGACAAAACTACAATAGCCGGAACATGCTGGTCAGTTGAACTTCAAGATTGGGTGAGGTGTCCATCGATCGCGATCGCAACGATAACACCGCAGGCATCGCAGACTGACTATTTGGCATTGAGCCAAGATGGACGTATTTAGCAATTGATAACAGTTCGCAATAACTATGCAGTGGCGTGCCTGTCAACGTAGTAATGGGCATCCCAGCGCGGTAGACTGTAATATGTCGCGGTTTTTGGAAACTGTGCGCCCCTATCATCCCAGCGTTAACACCCTAGACGGCATATCCACCACCAACCGTCGAGTTTTTAACCACTGGCGACCAAGTAAAACTTCTGACACTCCTTCACCCACATGAACGGGAATATCAAATTCCTTGCCATCAATTCGCACTCTTCCTAAATAAATGTCAAATTCTGCTTCTCCTTGGGCTGTGAGCATTGTTTGCTGTTCTAGATAAATCCAATCAAGTGCTTCTAAATCCTGGTTATTAATTGCCAGCCACCAAGAAAAACCTGTATCAAAAAGTGCTTCTACTGGTATTTCTGATCCATCAACAGCTATCAACTCTATCTCAAAAAATAATTCATCCTCATCACCAAAGTTGCCAGAAATCATATCGTGCCGCACACCCCAGTTTCATTTATGCGGAAAACGTGCAGCCGGAAGTTCGGGTATTTTTCATGTGCCATCTGGCTAACTGCTAATGCATCCTCGTTAATAAAATATTCTCCGCTTTCTGGTTCAACTGCTACATACCAGTTGTAGTGAGTCTTAATTAAAGAAGGTTGCAATTTTTGAAAGATTTGTTCGCAACGCTGCTTAAATTCTGCTTTTTCAGCTTTCCATTGAGCTTTCTTCTCTGATGACCACTGGATTTCGGGGAATATTCTCCCCCGGCGCACTGTACGAGTAGACTTGGCTTCAGTCATGGTTAGTTCTGCTTTACTGCAATATCTATATTGAACTGCAATCCAGACTACTTGGGGTTTATCGTTGGCAAGTTTAGTCTGGAACATTATAGCTTAACTAAAATACAATTTTACTTTTGTACAAAAGTAAAATTGCACTATAGTACAATTCTACAAAAGTAAACTAGTATATTTGTGACATTGTACTTTAGTAATTTTATGTAATTGCTTTATGCCAAATCCGCCAACAGTAGTCTCCTTGGGCTTGGCTGGGGGTCAGGGAAAGTCTACAGTAGCCTTGATGCTGGGGAGGTATTTGGGGCGCTTAGGAATTCCCGTTTTGTTTGTGGATTGCGACCCTCAATCTAGCTTGACCAGTTTTTTAGGGGTGCAAGTGCAGCCTGATACCCCAACATTACTGGAAGTTCTGACACAGCCAGAAGAGAAAACAAAAATTATCGATGCCATTGCGTCTGTACCAGACGTAAAACTGGGCGACCGCATGATTAACAATAGCAACCTGTTCTTAATTCCTTCCGATGATGGGTTGGAGAGTGCTAACTATAAATTGGCCTCCAGTGGCTTAAGTCTGTTTATTTTAAGAAATCGCCTCCAGCCAATTGTGAGTAATTTCGGTGTGGCAATTGTAGACCCACCCCCAGAGCGTTCACATTTAGCGCAGACTTCCTTGGGTGCTGGGGATAGATGGGTGATTCCAGCAGAGTCAAACGTCAAAGGAGTTCAATCGCTGTTGCGGACTTTGGAATTAATCAAAGAATTTAAAGGAGCGCTACCTTATGGTGAACTACTGGGTATAGTGCCTTTTCGCGCTCGGTGGACTGGTTTGCACCCAACAACCGCTACTAAAACAAGTATCGATACCATACGGCAGCTGGTGGGTAGTGAGTTGATGTTGCCGCATATTTTGGAATCGGATGTATTCAAAAATGCCATCAACCAACGGGTTGCACCAACAGACTTGGGGCAGCCAAATCTGGAATATGCGATTCATGTCTTAGCTCAACGACTCAAGCCAGCTTTGCCAGAAGAATATGCCAAATTAATTCCCTTAGAAACAGCGTAATAAATTTTACTAAAAGGTGAAAAGATGAATATCCTAGACGAAATCAGAAATAGAGCGGTTGCACCAACAGTTGCACCACGAGAAGATGTGTTAGCTCCACAACAGCAGGGTTCTCCTACTCCTGATATGCCATCGACTGCTGATAGCTCCGTTTCTGAACTCACTTTATTAGAAGAGCAACTACGGAACTTGCCGGAAATTGCGCCTAGAGTACCTGTACGTTTAGAAATGGCAATCAAGCAAGAACTCGATGAACTATGCAACCTTGAAAAAATAACAGTTGAAACGCTCTTGGAAGCTTTTTATGTTATCTGCCAAGATAAAGATACAGTCATGAAACAAGTACTAAAAGAAGCCAAAAAACGGCTGAAGAGTCGCAAAGAAGCAGGTAATATTCGCTCTAGCATTACTCGTTTAGCTAACTTGGCCAAGAAACGAAAGTAGCTTGAGGGTCGATAGCATCCACCCAGCGCAAGTTTAACAATGTTCAGACACAAATCTCTGCACAGAGGGACTTTTAGCCCAAATAGGTGTAGAGAAAGGTTATTCACACACCACATAACGCCTGAAAGTTGTGCAGTAAGCCACTTTTGAGGGAGGATCTATTTCAAAGCACCTACTAGACAGCCCGTGAACACCAAAGCGATCGCTGACAATTTTAAACCTGAATCGCTGGCATTAACCCAACCAGTACCGCTAACTTTACACCCAGCTGAAGTTTACCTTAACAGTCTTGGGGAGGGTTCAAGGCGGACAATGCGGGAAGCACTCAACGCGATCGCCCAACTGCTAACCAGTGGTACTTGTGATGCAAGCACTTTGGATTGGTCAAAGTTGCGTTACCAGCACACAGCCGCAGTTAGGTCAGTGCTGATGGAAAAATACAGCCCAGCAATGGCTAATAAAATGTTGTGTGCATTGCGGCGAACGCTTAAGGAAGCTTGGCGATTGGGCTTAATGTCCACGGATGAGTATGGACGAGCATCTGATATTGAGTCCGTGCGGGGCCAGAGTTTATTGAAGGGGCGCTCCCTTGATACCGAAGAAATTGCTGCGCTTTGGGATGATTGTATTCAAGATGACTCAACATTGGGACGGAGGGATGCGGCACTACTGGCAGTTTTGACCGTAGGATTGCGTCGCAGTGAGGTAACTTACCTTGATTTGAGTGATTTTAAACCGCGCACTCGGTCATTAACAATACGGGAAGCTAAGGGGCGGAAGGAACGAATTGTCTATTTACCTGAAGCTGGTGTGCAAGCTGTCCTTGATTGGCTGCTGATTCGGGGTAAAGCGCCAGGGTCGCTTTTTTATCCTTTAAATAAGGCGAAGAAAATCATACCGAGACGGATGAGTGAGCAGGGGGTGTTACGGGCATTGCAACGGCGGGGGGAAAAAGCTGATGTGGAAGCGTTTACACCCCATGATTTTAGAAGAACTTTTATCGGTAATCTATTAGATGCAGGTGCAGATATCGTCACAATAGCGAAACTTGCAGGTCATGCGTCGCCAAGTACTACAAGTAAATACGATAGGCGTGGGGAAGCGGCGAAGAAACGGGCAGTTGATTTGTTAAATGTGCCTTACAAAAAGCGGAAAAATCGCTGAAGAACACCGTTACGAAAAAACCGTTATATGTGTTCATGGCGATAAAGGGTATCATACCTGTTTGACTATTAACCAAATGTTCAAAATCCTCGTGGAGAACCTTCACCTCGAGGATCGGCAGCTCCTTCTAAGCTTCCATCTTCTGTAACAACAATCGCATTAGCATCACCCCAAGGAGTAGTTTCTTTAATGTTGTGTCCCCGACGGCGTAACTCTTGCAAAGTTGGAGCATCAAAACCCCAAGATTCTACTCGCAACTCATCGGGAAGCCACCGATGATGGATGCGTGGAGCAGAAATGGCTGCACCAATATCCATTTTATATTCCAACACATTTAGAACAATTTGCACTATCTGAGTGATGATAGCAGTGCCACCAGGCGTACCCACTGCCATGCGGAGGCGACCATTCTCCGTAATAATTGTAGGAGTCATGCTAGATCGCGGAGTTTTACGCGGTGTGATTGCATTGATATCGTTACCTATTACACCGTAAGAATCAGCCATTCCCGGCGCAGATGTAAAATCATCCATATGATTGTTGAGGAGAATTCCAGTTTTGGGTATTATGACACCAGAACCAAAACCAAGATTTATCGAAAAAGTCAAACTAACAGCATTACGCTGCTCATCCACAACTGTTAGATGACTAGTTTCGGATGATTCATGTTGAGTTAAATATTTAGTTACAGACAAATGGTTCAATAGCCTTGTCCTCAAGCTCTCTCCATTGGTAATGAAAGAAGTAAATCTAGGTGAATTAGGACTGAGCTTGGTTAACTGATTTAGGGTTTCTTTATCTACTGGTTTAATTTCACTCGAAGGTTTAGCCACCTCCATATTAATTTCTTGGCGACGTTTTTTGGCATAAGCAGGACTGATTAGTTGTTGTACAGGGACTTCGACAAAATCTGAATCACCTATATATTGCGAGCGATCGGCGTAAGCAATCTTCATTGCTTCTGCTATTAAATGCAAAGCATCAGGGTGATGCCATCCCAGAGATTTGAAATCAGTGTCCCCAATAATATTTAAAATTTGTAATAGGTGAACTCCCCCTGATGAAGGTGGTGGCATTGAGCAAATTTTAGCTTCGCGGAAATTTCCACACAGGGGATTACGCCAAATTGGTTTATATGCTTTGAGGTCTGCAAGTGTAATTAATCCACCGTTTTTTTCCATGTCAGAGGCGATAGTCTGAGCAATACTTCCGGTGTAAAAACTTTGGGGATTCTTGGCAATTCTCTTTAAAGAGTCAGCTAAATCACGCTGTATTAACTGATCTCCTGGCTGATAAAATTCACCATTTTGAGTGAAAATTTCCTTCGCTACTGGATTGTCGAGAACTGCTTGCTTGCGGTTTGCATAAGATTGTACTGATCGCCAAGAAACCTCGTGACTCAAAATAAAGCCATCTTTAGCAAGAGTGATCGCAGGTTTCACCACCTCTTGCCAAGAGAGCTTACCATACCTACGATGTACTTCATAAAGTCCCGCCACTACTCCTGGTGTCGCTACTGCCAAATAACCATTAGTACTGGCATTCGGGCGCACCTTACCTTGAGTATCCAGGTACATATTTCTTGTGGCTTTGAGAGGTGCGCGTTCACGAAAATCTAGAGCTTTGATTTCACCAGTTTTCTCAGAGCGCATCAGCAAAAATCCACCGCCGCCGATTCCTGCTGCAAAAGGCTCGACTACAGAGATCGCAAAGGCTGTGGCGACAGCAGCATCAACTGCATTACCACCCTTGCGTAACATTGAAATTCCCGCTTCACTTGCTAGAGGATGAGCCGAAACTACCATCGCCTTTTTAGTACGTAAAGGTAATGTAATAGTTGCTAATGTTACTTGGTCATAAACCAGAACGCTTAGAGAAAAGACAGCAATTGTCGCACAATAGAATTTAGCAAGAGTAAGCATTATTTATGCAACTTTGTTTGATATTTGTAACATACCCTTTTCCGAGTACATTAATTTAGATACCATAATAAATTTTGCTAAAATGTCATCTTATCTTAACATATTTTTATTTTAATATATTTACTTTTTAAATAATTTGTTGTAATCTACTAAAGTAATTACTCTTTAGCTTAATCTTGCGTAATAAAAAATAATTTAATTTTATTAATAAATTGTTAATTGATGTTTTTAATAAATGTAAATATGCTAAATAAATATACAATTTATTTTAAAGGTAAAACAAAAGCTTGGAGATTTTTAGCAATTTTTGCTGCAAGTTTATTAAGCGTTTTTATTGCCATTGCTGTTCTTAATTATAATATCAATCCTTTAAGATACAGTACTAACGCTCATAGCAAAGTTGCCAATTATTTATCTAAAGGACTGAACTATGAAATATTTGACCCTAACATAAATTGGCGAATGCTTAGGCGGGAGCATATTCGCCAGATGCCTACAACTCCGGAGATTATTGTTTTCGGAGGTAGTCGTTTTCAAGAGGCTTCATCTAAGTTAGTAAAAAACAAAAGCTTTTATAACGCTTTTATACATAGTGATTATCTTGAAGACATGTTTGCATTAACTAAATTACTGCTTGATGCAAAACGGCTACCTAAAACATTAATTCTTAGCATTAGATATCAAACTTTCGTGCCTTTTGAAAAAAGAGATTCCAATGACTGGCTAACTTTTGCATCTGAATACCGTGCTATGGCCAAGAGTCTAAGTGTTACTACACCCTCTTTGTTTAAGACGTTCTCCTTGGAAGATTGGACAGAGCTGTTTTCTGTTGAGGCTTTGAAACAGCAGCTTGAGCTACGCGGAAGCGTTGCCTCACAACCAGGCCCTACGAAAGAAGCCTTAAGCAAAGAATTTGACTTAATAAAAGCTGATGGTTCAATGGCTTGGTCGGCTGAACATCAGAAACTTTTCACAGAAAAATATGCTCTTAAAGATGCTTTAAATAAATTTAAACGTAATGAGAAAAAGCGATTGGAAACTGACCCAGAACTTGTTGTGGCATTAGGTAAATTAATTGAGTTTTTGCAGAGTCAGGGTACGCGTGTTGTATTTGCACAAACTCCTTTCCATCCAGTGTATTACTCGAAAATGCTCAATACTCCTTACGGTGAAGATTTACAGCGTATAGAAATGGAAGCTCACCGTTTAGCTAAAGCTCATAACACAATTGCAGTGGGAAGCTTCGATCCAAATAAAATTGGCTGTCCTGTATCAACATTTATAGATTGGCATCACGCTAATGGAGACTGTTTAGTTAAAATTTTTAATGCTATTCCTGAACTAGGAAATTAAAAATAATTGTACCAGCTAAATAAACTTAAAAGTGTGCTAAAGGATTAAAATCTCCAAATGCTTTTTCATTCATACGAATTTATTTTTGGTTTTTTACCAATCACATTAGCTGGGTTTATTCTTTTAAGTAATAAAAAGGACAAAAACTTAGCATTAATTTGGTTGGTAGTAGCATCAATAGTATTTTATGCTTCATGGTTGCTACAATACAGTATTCTTCTTATTGCCTCTACAATATTTAATTATTATATTGGACACTTATTCGATAAAAATCGTCAAAAACAAAAGATAAACATTTTCCTTTTATGTTTTGCATTAACTATTAATTTACTAACACTTGGTTATTTCAAATATATAAATTTTGGTATTGAGAATCTAAACGTTTTTTTATCTAATACTATACCCAATTTAGATATAGTTCTTCCAATTGGGATTTCTTTTTTTACTTTTTATCAAATAATTTATCTTATCGATGTTTACAACGATCAAGTAGAAAAACATAATTTATTAGAGTATTTTTTATTTGTAACTTTTTTTCCTTATATAACTGCTGGCCCGATCGTGCTGCAAAAAGAAATTTTACCGCAGTTGAAAAACATATATTACTTTAATATTGATGACCTAGTTATTGGCTTGTCAATATTTTCCATTGGATTGTTTAAGAAGCTAGTTTTGTCCGATGGAATTGCCCCCTATGCTAACGCTATATTTGATACAGCTAATGGTAGTCTAATAGGCGCTGCTGATGGTTGGTTAGGTGTGATCGCATATACCCTACAACTCTACTTTGATTTTTCGGGGTATTCAGATATGGCGATTGGACTTGGCTGTATGTTTGGTATTAAATTGCCACTTAACTTTAATTCTCCGCTTAAATCAGTCAGCATAATTGATTTTTGGCGACGGTGGCACATAACTATGACACGTTTTTTCACAATGTTTGTGTATTCACCATTAGCTATCAGCCTGATGCGAATGAGCCTGAGAAAAGCTTATAATCCTGCTTTAACATTCACTGTAGCTATTGCTTTACCAATTGTTTTTACGTTCACGCTAGCAGGATTATGGCATGGTGCAGGATGGACTTTTGTGATCTTTGGGCTAATTCACGGAGTTGCACTGGCTGTCAATCATGCTTGGAAAGAATTACGGCTAATATCGCCACCGCCAGTAGTTGGATGGACAATAACTATGGGTGTTGTTGTAGTCGGACTATTATTCTTCCGTGCAGAAAGCTTGGCTACTGCTTGGAGTATTTTGCAAGGAATGGTCGGTATAAATGAAGCATTCATAAGTAAAAATGTTACTAAACTTTTGAACTTATATACTGTATTGCCTTGGATAGTTCTTTTGTCCACTATTGTGCTTTTCGCGCCTAATACGCAAGAATTGATGCGAAATTTTTCCGTCACTACAGATTCTTTAGAAGAAGATTTACCTTGGCCGTCATGGTTGGCATGGCAACCTAATGTCGGTTGGGCTTTATTTTGTACTATTTTGTTTTTAGTAGCTATACTTTCAATAAGTGAGCGCACGGAATTTCTTTATTACAAGTTTTAAGATAATCCCTATATACAAATATGATAAGTTTCCGCATAGAACTATCTAAGGTTATCGATGAAGATCTTGCTGCCGACATTGAAAAAGAATCGGTTTATGTATCACCTTTTCTCCGTCAACTTAGAGTGACTGCTGATAGAACTGCTGTTGAAGTTGAAATAAGTGAGAGTGTCTCTGAAAATCAGGTACGCAGTAAAGTCAATCGTTATCTTGAAGCAATGTTGTCAAGGTTTCGCAAGATTGAGAGTAAAGTTCACCTCCGTAACGAAAGACACAACCAGAAACCTTTTACTCTTGATGTTTATAACGAACTTAAAAAGCGAGGATGGCTTTTTGAGCTTGGTCCTGGATATATTGGTCTCACAGGTCCTGCGCTTATGCTGATGAACACGATAGATGAGACTTTTACAAAACTCTACCGTGAAAGCTTTGGTGCGCTCGACTGTATGTATCCCACGTTTGTAAAACCAGATTTGCTAGCACGATGTGGTTATTTTGAGTCTCACCCAAACACGGTGTCAATGGTTACTCATCTGATAAATGATTTCGATGCGATTGAACAATTCCGTCAAGAAAATTTGAATGGAGGTGAACTTCAGATTTCTAATCCAGATATGCTGGCAACACCACATGTTTGTCTAAACCCAGCAGCCTGTTTCCCTTGCTATCAATCGCTTGAAGGACAGACAGTAGGCGAGAGTGGTTGTGTGCGAACCTGGCAAGGTCGTGTATTTCGCTATGAATCCAAGAACGTCACAGGTCTTGAGCGACTGTGGGAGTTCAATGTGCGCGAACTTGTTTTTATCGGTACTGATGAATTCGTTACTGCAAAGCGCAGCCAAGTGTTGGAACTTATTGCAAAACAAATCGCCGAATGGGATTTGGAATGTCAAATTGAGACGGCAACGGATGTTTTCTTTGCCACAGTATCTGCCGCAAAGATGTTTTGGCAGCAATCTCTCGAAGTTAAATACGAAATTCGTTTAGCTATAGAGCTAGAAAAACAGAGTATTTTGCGTTCCGTTGCGGGTGGTTCTATAAATATGCACGGAAACTTTTTTGGAACTAAACTCAACATTACTGCTGCTGATGGCCACCCTGCATTTACTGCCTGCGTGGGATTAGGAATTGAGCGTTGGGTATTGGCTATATTTGCACAACATGGTTTTAATCCTGACTGCTGGCCTGCTTTCCTAAGAACAAGAGTTTTTGAATAGCTTTGTTTTATAAATTGAAAAAAGCTAAAATCTCGTCAAATAAAAATATTAATATTTATTACAAATTCCAAGTAGTTTATATTTGATAATATTGCTTATACAAAATGATTTGAACCCAAATAGGGGTTCAGCCGGGATACCTGTAAAACGAGACACGTTGTAAAGTTATGTAACGCAAATCAAGCAGAACTCTTGATATACGGTTGTTTCAATCCCAAGCTTTAGAGACCATTTATAAAGTAAATCTTTAGAGAACTAAACGACGTAGCATGATGCGAGTCATAACGGCATATATAGCAGCTTCGCTCATTTCTGGGAGATGCTCATAGTCCTTACTAAGACGACGGTACTGGTTAAGCCAACCAAATGTTCTTTCTGCTACCCAACGTTTGGGTAAAACCTGAAATTCTTGCTCAGTACGCCGTATGACTTCCACATGAGCTTGAATCATTAACCAAACACAGAGCGCAAACTTATCACCGTCATAACCGGAATCAACCCACATCACTTCAACTTTTTCCAGTAATTCTGGACGCTCCTCTAACAGTTCCATCAAAGCATAAGCAGCAAGTACTCGTTCTGGGGCATTTGCTTCACTCACAACCACTTTCAATAAAAGTCCCAGACTATCAACTAAAGTTTGCCGTTTTCTTCCTTTTACCTTTTTACCGCCATCAAAGCCGTACACATCCCCCTTTTTTCAGCCGTTTTAACCGACTGGCTGTCTGCGGCGATCGCAGTTGGCTGTGTTGATTTACCTAATTTTGCACGAACTTGATCACGCAGTGTATGGTTTAATTTTTCCCAAATTCCTTTGCGCTGCCATTTGCGGTAGTAGCTGTATACTGTTGAGCTTGGTGGAAAGTCCCCAGGAAGCATATTCCATTGACATCCTGTTTTCAAGTGATAGTAGATTGCATTGCATACTGCTCGCATATCAGTTGTGCGCGGATGTCCTCCTTCTTTGGGTGGTGGAATTAAGGGAGCCAGGATTTCCCACTCCATATCATTTAAGTCTGTGGGATAAGACTTTCGTGCCATGAGCAACTATGTAAATACACTGTATATGACGTATCTTAATCCTTAAGAGCATCCCCTCCTACTCGCCTTTAGATTTACTTTATAAATAGCCTCTTACTTTATTCTTCCAGTTGAAACATTCCCAAAAATGATTGTTTATGGGCAAGTTTGAGGCATTGAAAGGGGTCAAGAGTTGATTTTAACGTGCAAAACTTTGATTAACCCAGTACCATTTATGGGCAAGTTGGTAAATCAATAAAACACGTTCTGCAACATCTATTTACAACGTGTCCCAATTTGCGCGTATCCCGACTGAACCCCAAATAAATAATGGTAAAATAATTACATTGTGTAATTTTTGTATCAAAAAATTGGAGAAGACACTATGAGACTGGAAGAAATATTTGCTTCTGTGTTATCTGAACCTATCTCAAATATAACAGACTTTTCAAGCCCTAAAAATCTTAAAAGTTGGAATAGCTTGCGGCATATCCAACTAGTAACTACTATCGAAAATACTTATAAAGTAAGGTTTACGACTGCTGAAATAGTAACTCTTAATTCCGTAGCTGATATTCGAGAAATATTATCAAATAAAGGTATTAAAGTTTGAGACATACCCTTAATAGAAACATCAAGAGATAAAAGATGCATTAGATTATGTAGGCTTTAGCCAAGAAGCTTTTTAACAGATAAATTATGAAGTACTAGCTATTAGTAACCTTTACGCAATTCCATTAATGAACCAGGACAAACTTAAGCAAAAACTAAGAATTGAACATTTAGCAGACAAGTGGGTACACCAAAAAAAATCTAATAATTATTTACTTAAAGGACGACAACTAAAAGAAGCCAAGCGTTTTCAGGAGTACGAAAATGCAAACTTAATGCTATCACCTTTTGCTTGTGAATTTATTCAGCAAAGTATCACGTACAGACGAAATAATCGCTTCAGGCTGATTGGATTTGGCTTTTTTCTCATATGTACTTTAACAATATATCTAGAATTGGTTGCTCAAAAAGAAAAAACAATTAAGGAACTTTGGATTAGAATTAATGCTACTAAAAGACAGAAAGAAAGTTCGTTACTAGTCTCAGCACTTCAAGAAATGGTTAACCTTGGCGGTAGGTTACATAATGTTCAACTCGCTAGTGCTAACCTCACTGGTGCTGACCTCGCCAGTGCCGACTTGCGATATGCTAACCTTCGCTATGCCAACCTCATCGGTACCAACCTTACCAGTGCCAACCTGACTGGAGTCGACCTTACCAGTGCTAATCTTACTAATGCCAACCTGACTGGAGTCGACCTTACCAGTGCTAATCTTACTAATGCCAACCTGATTGGAGTCGACCTTACCAGTGCTAATCTTACTAATGCCAATCTGACCGGAGTCGACCTTACCAATGCCAACCTTACCAATAGTGACCTCACCAGTACTAACCTTGCTAATGCCAACCTCACCAGTACCATCCTTATCAGTACCATTCTTGTCAGTACCAAACTCACCAGTGCTAACCTTACCAGTGCCAACCTCCGAAATTCTCAGAACCTAACTCTTCAAGAGTTAAAAACAACGAGAAATTGGGATAAAGCGTGCTATGACCGAGGATTTCGCAAACGACTCGGCTTGCCTTTAGAAAATCCAAATCAATGTTGAGAAACAGCGGTGCGCGGTCGAACCTTGAAAAATGCTTGTCTTACACGATTGGGCTAATACGTGGAATACAGGACTGAAACTACTTACCAAACCTGATAGTCCAGCAATCGTCTCGCAAATCTGGCGGGAGTTCTGCGGGGAACTCATCAGTAGCATCTATCATGATGCTAAAGTGTTGATCCGCGTATTTTCCTAACCTTTTGATTTCACGCAGCCATTTTGCAAGGTTCTTACCCATAAAATCAGGATTAGACGTATCGAGAATCAATAGACGTACTCCGCTACTAGCCATCCGTCGCAGCCGTTTCTCAATTTGTTTAGATGTAATTGATGAGGGTTTAATGCGGTAGGGGTCAGCAACATAGATACTTATGACAGCTACACTGTATCGACCTTCTTTTATTGCATCACCATTATCAATACTCCCCATGAAAATAAAAACTTCATGGTTATCAGGGCAGGATTCCAAATCAACAACATTCAAAACATTAGTGGCAATTTCTTTATTTAGGTATTGATGAGTCGTTGATTCATCCAGCCACAAAGTCTCAAGCCCATCTTTGTTTGGGTAAGCGAACGAGCCTTTGTCTGGGTGAAACTCTCCAACATTAATTAAGGCATACCCTTTGCCAAACTCCCGCTTCATTTGATGTATCTGCTTAAACGCCTTCGCCACAAAACTTGTATCAAGAAGCACTTGTGAGCAGAAGTCACTTAAAGCTTGCTGCAAAATTGAATTGGCATCCACAATAAACAGGGCTGTATTTGAAGTTGATGATAATAACTCATTCTAGTATGTTTAATTGGCAGTGATTTCAAGTTGCGCCATCGGTTAGAGAGAGATACCTTTAGTCTGTCTTCTTTCTTGTCGAAGAGCCTCTGATATTATTTGTTGCAATACACGTTCTGCTTTTTGCCAAAGCTGAATATCTTCTCTTTCTACTGACCCAATATAAATCGGTGAATACTCAAGCTCACCTGACTGGTTTCGGTTGACTGCCACTCGAAAAATTTCACCTCGTTCATCATGGGTAAATACCAACTCTTTATCCTGTTTCTCCAGAGTTGCACGTTTGAATCTCAGGCTATTTGAGCCAGTTTCTCTTAATTGCCAGTTGATTAATTCAACAGCAATAGGCACAGCCATCGCTAAGAATTCCGATTCAATACGCTGCTTTTCATCGAGTGATTGTTCTGGTTCTGACTTTTGAGTTACCAGTTGATTGCTAGCGATAAGTACCAATTCTCTAGCTTCATCTTGTGTCCATCCGGCTGGACTGGCTTTGATAATTTCTTCAACATCTTGGGGTGGTTTATTATCTTTGAGCGCCTGTATAGCAATTTCTTTATCTCGGTCAGTTACTAATAAGTTTTGCAAGTCGGCGCTGTAATACTCATATAACTCGGCTGAAAGTTCTTCTTTTAGCTTTGGTTTATCTGTGGTTATAGTTGGAGTTTGATTAAGAGCAATTGCGTCTACTGTTTTTTGCGATCTCTGGAGTTGATCCAAATAAACAATCGCTGCTTCCAGTCCGTCGAATATGGTTCTTCCGGCTGATAGCTGCTGCTGAGATTGAGAAATTTGTTGCGTTAATTCTAATACTGTTTGGGTTAAGGCTGACTCGACAGTCGATTGCTCAACATAATCAGAAATTGATAAGATAGCTCTCTTTTCTAGATATGATTGTAACTCAGTCGCAAGCACTGCATCCAGGTCATTAAATGTAGTTTTAGCTGTAACGAGTTGCTCTTTGTATTGAGAAAGTTGTTGCGTTAATTCTAATACTGCTTCAGTTAAGGCAGATTCAACAGTCGATTGCTCAACGTAATCAGAAATTGATAAGATAGCTTTCTTCAGTAAACCAAAAAGTTTTTCTCCAAAGAGCGATCGCTAAAATACTTATATGTTTTAATACTTGTTTACAGACAATTCTTTAACTAGCAAACATAGTATAAATAACGATTACTTATAGTTTGGTGATTAAGAATTTCTTGGCGCTAACCTGACGGAATATAAATCCTTTCAATTACTTGATATTTGCGCTGCAAGGCCTGAGATAAAAAGGCTAACATCTGTTTGAGGGTAAAAAGTGTGCGATAAATTAATCGACTACCTTTCCTTTTACGACTGATTCTGAGCCAAAGAATATTTACCCAAATATTAACAAGAAGAAAGGAGATACCAATAAATAGTAATCTCAACACTGGGTTTTTATTATTTGTTTTAATTCGACAAACATTTTTTAGTCTATAACTAGTTTCAATACCAAATCTTTTTCGATAATCTTCATATATATAATTTAAATTTGTTTTGATT
>NZ_JBIQNW010000096.1:0-15912 GCF_047228265.1 Nostoc sp. UIC 10607
GACTGTCTCTTTTAAGATACCTGTCTTGGGGAATGACTATGGTGTTGTTTATTTTTTATTTATAAACACCCTCTAAGAATTGCCCCAGCACCAATTAAATCTTCAAATGCAGGACGTAGGCTACCATCATCTTTCCACCTCTCACCGGCAGGAATTACAGCGATTTTATCGCCATACTTTTGAGCAAACTGCGCTACAGCTTGGCAATTTCGCAAGCAACCAGCCAAAGTTGGTGTATTCCCTGTATGTAAAGTCAAAAAAGAACCATTAGGTGAAGGTAAAACTAGTCTAGTTCCAGCAGGAATTTGAGTCACCGATTTTGGCGAGAGAGAATATCCTGTCATAGTCCAACGTTGTCTATGACTTGCCAACTCTGCTTGCACTGATTTGGCATAATCTATGACAGATTCATCTCTCATTGCGTAGGGAAAAATTATCGCGCCGTTGTTGGTGGCAATTTCCACGCAGGTAGAAAAAGAGAGAACGTCAACTATTACAATTACATCACTGATGGGAGCGAGTTCAGCAACTCCTCGTGGCCCCCACTCACAGCGTAAATTAAACTCTGATTGGTTGTAAATCATGGAGCGATCGCTAGGATTTGACGAGTCTGCTATGAATTGTTACGAAGGCTTGATTCGTTAAAGAATTCGCATTGGTAATCAAGATTTACGCATTGCGGCAATTACGTTGTCGGTGAATGGGATTTTAGTAACCCGCAACCGGAAGGATTTTGAGAAAGTTCCTAATTTGCGTTTAGAAGATTGGACAATATCTTAATTTGTTTAAAGCCTAAATTGACTTATTTGTTTATAGTTAAAAAATTCAGAGTTATATTATTAGCTTCCCAGTATTCTTTAGCTGAATTTAAAATATCCAATGCTATTTGGTACTGTGTCGGTTCAGCTTGAGCAAATATATCAGCATGGTCATACAATATGACGTATCTCTCAGCTGGACACCATGTTAAATCGGTGATACATTCATCAAAAGCATCCCAATTAGCACCAAAGTATGTAGGAAATTGCATTGCTTCAGCAGCTTTACTTAAAAATGTTTCTTTGCTATTAATTTTTTTACCATCAAGATAAAAAACTTTAGTTCCTGGTTCTGCGGCTATTTGTTCCACTGCTTCACGTATGCCTTGCTTTACATCTATTGACGAAATATTTAGAAATTCACTCATATATTCCTCCTTACTCATCAGGACTAGTAGATGACTTCTTGAAAGCTATTGTAGTGATCAGCAGTATAATAAACTTCGGCATTTTGCCCAGTAATCAGACGGCGACTACCTCTATCTGTTGCTCCGGGAGTTGGTACTGTGTAATCTCTGTAATATCCTCGCGGTTGTGGTGGCAGTAATCCTTCAAGGTTTTTGAAAACAATGCCATCTTTGCTATGAGGGTAAGAACCGCCTACGGAAATAAGATTGATAGTAGCTTGAACTTCTGGAGGTAATTTACTAATGTCAACTTGTGGTATTACACTCATTATAAATACTTTCTTTGATTTTCTCAACCACTAGCTGAAGGATATATAGAAGCTGATCGCCGTGAACTTGATTTAGAGAATGAGACAAAGTGAGTATTGTGTGGATATGTAGATACAGATCACTTATACTTTCAGTTAGCACTTAGTTATTAAGTATAGTCTCAATGTTCTGGCATTTAATCAGGATGATACCATAATCTCCCGGTTTAAGACGGGATGAACAACGTTTTACAAGCAAAAAAACTACAGTATTTACATCTGCTTGTATCAAATTAGCTACATCTGTTGCACTCATTGTTGATGTCGATCTGCCATTTACTTCCAATATTTGATCGGCAACTTTAATATTTCGCAATGCTGCTGGAGATTTTTCCAAGACATTCGTAACTTTTGGTATTTTAGTTTCTTCATTAACTTGGAATGAAATACCAATATCGATGGTATACTCTTTAATCTCACTGGTCGCTATTTCTGTCAATTGCGATTGAGTTAATTTCTGTGTTGCATCTTTTACAGAATTAGAATTGTTAGAGCTAGAAAACAGACTACCAGTAGCAAAAATAACAAGTAAAATTAACGCTACCCAGGCTAAGAATGAACCAATAATAATCAAACAAAACCGATCAGTGCGCTCTTCTTGGAGAGTGCATATTTGCCCTACTATTGCGACATTTTCTATAATTTTATTTGTGGCAAAAGCTTTAGGTTGTGATGTTGATACAGCAAAAGCAGCTTGTTGTTTTGGTTTAACAAACCCAGGAAATATATCAATACCAAGTTTTGTAGAACGATCGCACCAATAACACTTACCACAAGTTCGGCTGTAATAGTGGCTGTCTGCTTTTCCACAGATAGTTAACTCATTAACAGCAAGTCTGAGCGCCTTTACCCAATCCCCAGCAGTTGGGCGCAAGTTAGAATCGTTAAAGCATCTGAGAAAACATCGCTGAAGCTCTGGGTGAACAATTTCAAGAGTAATTGTCCTTTCTACAGGTTTAATCAAACGGTTTGGTGCATACAGCCATAAACCCCGGCGGATAAGTTCATTAGTTTCTGGAGTTTCTCCCGTACCTATCCACTTTCCGGCAAAAGGACTTTCACCACCAAACAATAACTGATAGATAATCACTGCTAACCGGAAGCGATCGTGTACTTCCGTTTGATCAATGCTAGAAAAATCTTTATCAATCAGTTCCGGTGGTGTATAATCTGGTGAACCAACTGAACAACGATAAATCTTGCCATTTACCGGATTCCGAACCTGAAAAGAATCAGTATCAATAATTGAAGGTAAGGCGCGATCGTTTACAAGAATATTTTGCGGCTTGATGTCACCCAAAACATAGCCAGAAATGTGAATTGCTTCAATAATTGAGGCGATATTCAGCGCCGTTGTGTGGAAAAAACGCCAATCAACATCAAGTTTCAAAGCCTTTCTTTTTTTGGGATTGTATACATCAAGAAGTTGTTTCGCTTCCTTAATTTCCGGCATCAAAAAGCCTACGCAATTAGCCTGAGCATCTTTCAGTACCGACTTAGGCCAAGCAAAAGAAATATGATTGAGGTGAGAGTTTGGCTCTTTGGGTCGGTGTGCAATCATCACCGCCAACTTTTGCACATGCTCAGGAGTTTGCGAGTGGTAAATTTTTGCTAAGTAACCATTGTGATTAGTTCGCCAAACCTTACCTTCACCACTATCAGCTATCGGTTCACCCAGCAGAGTAATTGATTTTCCCGTACTGGAACAGGTGAGAACTGTCATCGAATTTTACTCTCTATCAAACAAGCACAAAAGTAAGGTTTTATCATCATCAGTGCGAGAATTTAGCCGTTCAGAGTTGAGGAATTCTATCAGATATTTATCTTCATCCTCTGGATTAATAGGTTCGTGCAAGTATTCCTCCAAAGGTTTAAAGAAAGGCGAGAAGGGTTGCCAGTCACTCAAGCGAATTGCTACTTTTTCTAGTCCATCAGTGGAAGCACAAATAAACTCTTGTTTTTCGGAAATGACCTTTACCTGCATTTCTTTTAGGGCATTTGTTGAGGTAATAAAAGTTGTTTCATTAGCAAACTCACCTTTATCTGGCTGAAACAACAGTTGATATTCTGACTCTTGGGAACGAATTACAATAAATCCATCTCCGATTTGCATAGCTGCAATGTAGTCAGGAGTTGCCACGAAAACCAACAAAGTACAAGCTAAATCATTGACAGAATAATCTCCTTCATCTGCTTGGTTCTGTAATTCCGTAATAATTTGATTCACAATCTTAGCAAAAACTTTCTGAGCTTCTTCTTTGGACAGTGGTTGAGAAAAACCTTGCTCGAATTCTTCTTGCTTCTCAGGATATTCACTAAGATCAGAAAAGCATTTGAGTACCGTTTCTACCGCCAACCGAGAACCAACATCAGAATGTTTAGCACTACCAGCACCATCAGCAACAGCACCTACAATCACATCATCAAAGCTGCGATAATTCCCATAATCTTGACAAACTATCCCCTGCTTTTGATGACTCGTTCCAATCTCTGAACGTGCAACAGCTTTCCAATTCACAAAATTTCCTCTAACTAGTAATTTGACCCCATCCCATAGCTGGTAAAGCTACAGCCTGCCCTACTTTGCCACTAGAAACCCGTTTCATCGAAGTAGAAAGCCAGACAAACAACTCACGAAAATCTAAGCCATTTAGCATAACTGGTGGACGTTCAGGAGGAGAAATTTGTTTGAGGATATTCATATCAGCACCCTGTACACCAACCGCAAAAAATGACAGTCGGCTTTGTGCTTCTGCTTCTCTCAACCTTTGCGCGGCTGATTGCCAGGAGTCAGTTGGCGCTCCGTCTGTAATCAAAAACACCCACGGGCGATAATAGAGAATACCGTTGTCTTTATAAGTCTGTTTCCGGCTTTCTAGAAAATCCAAAGCATACTCAATCGCCCCACCCATTGGGGTAACACCATCTACTTCTAATGTAGGCGGTGTAAATTGGTCAATCGTCACAAAGTCTTGCGTGAGTTTAACTATGGGGTCAAATGTTATCATAGCCACTTCCACACTCAGCGATGCTTGGGAATCTTTGAGTATATCTGCTTTGAAAGCAGCAAGTCCTCGATTTAACTCTTGGATAGGCTGACCTGACATAGAGCCAGAAGTATCGAGTAAAAGAATCACAGGGCAACGATTTTCTGGATTTTCAACGAATTCAGGCATTCCTACAGCCATTTAATGCTCCTAGATAAGTAAATTTTTATACAAAATTACAATTAAAGTTTATTAGTTAATAGATACTTAAACAGTAGTGTTTTTACTGGAACAATTTTCCTGCTTAAAATATATGGGCTGATGGCGATCGCAATTATTTGTCTACCTGAAGTGTCCAGCATTCGCTAAACTCAGAATTGCTGCAATATTGCTCATGAAATCTCAGGCTCCCATACCGCTAGCGCTACTGTTGCCAGATTTTACGATACCTATGCCTTCTAAAGATATATTTCATCAATCTGTCCGCACTGCTTTAAAAAAAGATGGTTGGATGATTCCATGACCCACTGCATCTGAAAGTTGATGATATTGAATTTTTTGTGGATTTAGGAGCAGAAAGACTATTAGCAGCACAAAAACAAGGTCAAAAAATAGCTGTAGAAATTAAATCCTTTGTAGGTGCATCTGAAGTAACAGAATTTCATCTCGCTTTAGGTCAAACCTTGAATTATCGGCTAGCATTGAAAAAAGAAGAACCAGAACGCATTCTATATCTAGCTATTAGCCAAGATACATACCAAGACTTTTTCTCACGTCAATTTATTCAAGATTCTTTAAAAGAATATCAAATTAAACTTTTAATATTTAATTCCTTAAGTCAGGACATTGTTTTATGGAAGGAATAAATTACTCTCAAATTATTCAAGATATTTTAAGTAATCATTCCGCTAATTATGTGGCTAATGGCACAGAAATTCAACTGTTGTTTGACGCAGAACGCCATCATTATCAAGTCTTAAATATTGGCTGGAAAGAACAACGGAGAATTTATGGAGTCATCATTCATGTTGATATAAAAGACAAAAAAATTTGGATACAAAGAGATGGTGCAGAAATCGGCATTGCTAATGAATTAATTGCTGCTGGAGTACCTAAAGAAGATATTGTATTAGGATTTCACGCTCCTTATAAACGCCAATTTACTGACTTTGCTGTTGGATGAATATCAGGAAATAAACAATAGTAATCTTTGCTCTAATCAGCCACTATCCGCTAAACTCAGAAATGCTGCGTTATTCCTCATCATGTCCGATTCCCAAACTGTTAGTGCTGCTGTTGCCAAACTCTACAATACCTACCCCTTTCCGCCAGAAGCCTTGTTGGATGAACCACCTCCAGGCTACAACTGGCGCTGGAATTGGCTAGCCGCTCATAACTTCTGCACAGGCCAAAAACCCCAAAAGCAAGATATTCGGATTTTAGATGCAGGTTGCGGTACTGGTGTGGGTACAGAGTACTTGGTTCACCTCAATCCACAAGCTTCGGTTGTGGGAATTGATCTCAGTACTGGCGCTTTAGCTGTAGCAAAAGAACGTTGTCAGCGTTCAGGGGCTACCCGCGTTGAATTTCATCACCTCAGCTTGTTTGATGTGGAACAGTTATCGGGTGAGTTTGATTTAATCAACTGTGTCGGTGTTTTGCATCATACCTCCGATCCAATTCGCGGTATTCAAGCTTTGGCGAAAAAGTTAGCCCCAGGCGGCTTAATGCACATTTTTGTGTACGGGGAGTTGGGACGCTGGGAAATTCAACTCATGCAAAAAGCGATCGCACTTCTTCAAGGTGACAAAAAAGGCGATTACCGCGATGGTGTCCAAGTCGGACGACAAATATTTGCTTCTCTACCAGAAAATAACCGAATTGTCAAATACGATAAACAGCGTTGGTCATTAGAAAACCACAAGGATGAAAACTTTGCGGATATGTACGTTCATCCCCAGGAAATTGACTACAACATTGAGACGCTGTTTGAATTAATAGATGCTTCGGGATTAGAGTTTATTGGTTTCTCGAATCCGAGTTTCTGGGATTTAGAGAGACTTTTGGGCAAAGCACCAGAGTTAGTAGAACGGGCAAAAGATTTGAGCGATCGCCAAGTCTACCGCCTGATAGAATTACTAGATCCAGAAGTAACTCATTACGAGTTTTTCCTTGGTCGTCCCCCCTTAATCAAGTCCAACTGGTCAGACGATAACGCCCTATTGGCAGCTATTCCCGAACTTAATCCTTGTCTTCAGGGATTTCCCAGTCAATGTTTCTTTAATTACGATTACCAAATTGTTAATTTATCTGTAGCAGAGTTTGAGTTTATGCAAAGATGTGATGCAAATTCAAGAGTGGCAGATATTTTACCAGTTGGGCAACTCGGATTAGATGGTGTAAGAAGGCTTGTTCAGCAGCAACTGATTTTATTGACACCTGTTTAATTACACTGCACTCTGCTACTGAGTTAATAAAAGCAATTTATACTCGTGGTGATGAGCGATCGCCTATCACCACTTTTGGCAAATTAATGTAAATTAAGAAAGTGCCCAAGAAACGGGGTATTGTACATCGCAAAAGTTGGAGTTTTCTGGGATTCAGCAGTGGTGCGATCTTTTATGACAAGCCGCTACTCTACGATTTCTGATTTGCGGTACGTCCATACGCTCTTCAAGCACCAGTTGATTTTATTGACACCGACTTCATTCAAACACCAAGATGTTATGTAACGACTTTGGAGGAGAATTATTCATTCAAAAAAACTGAAATTGGAAGAAATTTTGAATTTCCAGGCAACAATTATTGATTATTCACCCTCACCCTCCCTCACATAATCAGCCGCTCTCTCGCTTCTGGGAGCGCGATTTTACTGGCTGTGTAACGTTGCCAAGAAGTTAATTGTTTTTTCCTAAAGTATTGTTACCGGATCGTGATATGATTCAGCTGACTGAATGTGCAGTCATCATAATTTAGCTGTACTGGTTTCAAGTCTCGTGAGCTTGTCAGACGAATCAATTGCGCCCACTCCGACAACGCAACAAGATGCTAAAACTGGTTCTGGAGACACAGAATCAGATAACTCTATGCAAGAGTTTTATCAACTCTTCCAGCGGTTGTTGGTAATCACGCTTGTCTTGACGGGGGTTATTTTTATCTCTGTGTGGATTTTTTATTCCTTAAACATTGCCCTAAATTATTTAATTGGGGCGTGTACAGGTGTGGTTTACTTAAAAATGTTGGCTAGAGACGTTGAGCAACTTGGTAGTGAAAAAACCAGTTTGAGCAAAACTCGTTTTGCTCTATTTATGGGAGTCATGATCGTGGCAACTCAATGGCGTGAGCTACAGATTTTGCCCATATTTTTGGGATTTTTAACTTACAAAGCCACGCTCTTCGTCTATATGGTGCAAATTGCGTTCATTCCTGATTCTTAAAAAGTCAGGCTCACAAAGATAGTAATCCCATCCTCGATCGTTGGGGAAAATGCTTGAAGAATGCAAATGCTTAGTGTCTTAAACGCCTTTAATTCTTTTCCCCTCGCCGAATTAGAAGTAGGTCATCATTTCTACTGGCAGTTGGGCAATCTTAAAATTCATGGGCAAGTTTTTCTCACCTCATGGTTTGTGATTAGCATTTTAGTAGTGGCTTCAATAGCTGCTACTCGCAACGCACAAAGAATTCCCAAGGGCATCCAGAATTTGATGGAATACGCCCTAGAATTTATTCGTGATTTGGCCAAAAACCAACTTGGTGAGAAAGAGTACCGCCCTTGGGTGCCATTTATTGGCACATTGTTCTTGTTTATTTTCGTATCGAACTGGTCAGGTGCGCTAATTCCCTGGAAGCTCATCAAGCTACCTTCAGGCGAATTGGCAGCTCCTACCAATGACATCAATACGACTGTTGCATTGGCACTGCTAACTTCATTAGCGTACTTTTACGCGGGTTTTAGCAAGCGGGGTTTAGGCTACTTTAAGAAATATATAGAGCCAACACCCGTTTTGTTGCCGATCGCAATTCTCGAAGATTTCACCAAGCCCCTCTCCCTAAGCTTCCGGCTATTTGGTAATATTTTGGCGGATGAATTGGTAGTCGCGGTGTTGGTGCTGCTAGTTCCTCTATTTGTACCTCTGCCTGTAATGGCGTTGGGTTTATTTACCAGTGCCATTCAAGCTCTGGTTTTCGCCACCCTCGCCGGAGCATACATTCATGAGGCAATGGAGGGACATGGTGGAGAAGAACATGAGGAGCATTAAACTTCTCAGCTGATAGCACAGTTCCAAGAGCATATTCGCTCAAAACATCGCAAAGCGCGATCGATCAAAGAACTCATGTGCAGCGTGAAAACCACGTTTCTAATCGTTAACGTACTTTTGTTAGTTTTGTAATCAAAGCAAGGAAAATCAACATGGATCCATTAGTTCAGGCTGCTTCAGTTCTCGCTGCTGCTTTAGCGATTGGTTTAGCTGCAATTGGCCCTGGTATTGGTCAAGGTAACGCTGCTGGACAAGCAGTAGAAGGTATTGCTCGTCAACCTGAAGCAGAAGGAAAAATTCGCGGTACTCTGCTATTAACCTTGGCATTCATGGAATCCTTGACTATCTATGGTCTGGTAATTGCCCTGGTATTGCTGTTCGCTAACCCCTTCGGTTAATACCTAAAAATTTTGTGAGTGTGGAGACGTGAATTATCACGCCTCTACAATCAAAAAGTTTTGGGTATCTCAATAGTTATAATGTTCAGTTGACCCTTGTTGGCTATGGGTCTCTAAAATATGAAAGGTTGGATGACGTTGCTAGCCATGAAAACTGCTACTCCAGCCAAAGAGGAGACAAATGTTTGATTTCGATGCTACCTTGCCCTTCATGGCATTGCAATTCCTGCTATTAGCAGCTTTGTTGAATGCAATTTTCTATAAGCCACTAACCAAGGTACTAGACGATCGCGATAGTTACATCCGAACGAATACCCTTGAGGCGCGGGAGAGCTTGGCTAAAGCCGAGCGCTTGGCTACCGAATATGAGCAGCAACTCGCAGACGCTCGCAGACAATCGCAAGCTACTGTAGAAGCAGCTCAACTTGAAGCTAAGAAAATTACTGCCGAGAAAATCGCTGAGGCCCAAAAGGAAGCTCAGTCTCAACGAGAACAAGCTTCTGTTGAAATAGAACAACAAAAGCAAGAAGCTTTTCGTACCTTAGAGCAACAAGTTGATGCTCTAAGCAGGCAGATTCTAGAAAAACTATTGGGGCCAACTCCAGTTAGATAAGCTAACGAGATTGGTTCTGTGTAAAGCATACGCGCAACTGGGCCCTAGTCCAGAGCGCAAAATTTAAGTGTCAAAAAAGGCACTTTTTCCCTTCTGGGGAAAGATACTTAATTTCCTTACAGGGAAAAGATACTTAAATTTCCTTCCCCTGGGGAAAATACAACGTATTAGCAAGCGAGCAGCGCACTTGTAAATGGGTATCATGGGGACATTCTTATTACTTGCCGCAGAAGCGAACGCTGTTCACTCTGAATTGGCAGAAGGCGCAGCAGAAGGTGGTTTCGGTCTAAACCTAGACATTTTTGAAACCAATCTGATCAATCTAGCGATTCTGGTTGGCATACTATTCTACTTCGGACGTAAAGTTTTAAGCAATATCCTGAACGAGCGACAATCCAATATTGCCACCGCAATTCAGGAAGCAGAAGGACGCTTAAAAGAGGCAAAGACTGCCCTTTCCCAAGCGCAAGAGCAGTTGAAGCAATCTCAGGCAGAGGCAGAACGCATCCGCCAATCTGCCGTAGAAAACGCCCAAAAGGCGAAAGAAGCCTTGTTGGCGAAGGCAGTGCAAGACGTAGAACGCTTAAAACAAACAGCAGCAGCAGATTTAAACACCGAAACAGAGCGAGCGATCGCTCAACTACGGCAACGGGTAGCTACACTAGCATTGCAAAAAGTCGAATCGCAACTCAAAGGCGGGATTGCCGACGATGCTCAACAAAGTTTAATTGACCGCAGCATCGCACAACTGGGAGGCAATGTATGACAAGTCAAGTAGCGGCAGCCGAAGTAGCCCAGCCTTACGCACAGGCACTTTTGTCAATAGCGCAATCGAAAAATTTGACAGAAGAGTTCGGGGAAGATGCGCGTACTTTCCTGGGACTGCTCAGGGCAGACAAACAGCTACACAACTTCTTCAGCAATCCGTTTATTCAGGCTGAGAACAAAAAAGCTCTCATCAAACAAATACTCGGTGAAGGCTCTAACCCCTACTTACGCAACTTTTTGTTGGTACTAGTAGACAAACGCCGCATTGCATTCTTGGAATCGATTTTTCAACAATATCTGGCGCTGTTGCGGCAGCTGAATCAAACCGTATTAGCGGAAGTAGTTTCAGCCGTTCCCCTCACAGAAGCTCAACAGCAGGCGATCACAGAAAAGGTGATTGCCATAACTAATGCTCGCCAGGTAGAACTAGAAACCAAGGTAGACAGTGAGTTAATTGGTGGTGTGATCATTAAAGTAGGTTCGCAGGTAATTGACGCCAGTATCCGGGGTCAGTTGCGCCGCCTTTCATTGCGCTTAACTAATAGCTAGAAAGTTAGGAGTTAGAGAGACGCGATTAATCGCGTACAAAAGTTAAGAGTAGAGACGCGATTAATCGCGTCTGTACAGTTAGGAGTTAAGTAAATAGTAATTTATTTTGACTTTTAACTTGTAATTTTTGCATTTTTAACTCATCACTCCTAACTCTTAACTCCTAACTGAATTCATTTTTCCGTCTCGAAAGCAAACAAGATAGACACATGAGCATATCAATTAGACCTGACGAAATTAGCAGCATTATTCAACAACAAATCGAGCAATACGATCAAGAGGTCAAAGTTGCTAACGTTGGTACCGTCCTACAAGTAGGTGACGGTATTGCCCGGATCTATGGTCTGGAAAAGGCTATGGCTGGGGAACTCTTAGAATTTGAAGATGGCACAATTGGCATCGCCCAAAACTTAGAAGAAGACAACGTGGGTGCGGTGTTGATGGGTGAAGGGCTGGAAATTCAAGAAGGTAGTTCTGTAACCGCTACTGGTAGAATTGCTCAAATTCCAGTAGGAGAAGCCTTAATTGGAAGAGTTGTAGACGCTTTAGGTCGTCCCATCGATGGTAAGGGAGACATCAAATCCTCAGAAAGCCGTTTGATTGAATCTCCAGCGCCTGGTATCATTGCTCGTCGATCTGTACACGAACCCATGCAAACAGGGATTACAGCTATTGACTCAATGATTCCCATCGGTCGCGGTCAACGGGAATTGATTATTGGCGATCGCCAAACCGGTAAAACTGCGATCGCAATCGACACCATCATCAACCAAAAAGAAGAAGATGTAGTTTGTGTCTACGTTGCGATCGGTCAAAAGGCTTCCACCGTAGCTAACGTGGTGCAGACATTGCAAGAAAAAGGTGCGATGGATTACACCATCGTCGTCGCCGCTAGCGCCAGTGAACCAGCAACACTGCAATACCTAGCTCCTTACACAGGCGCAACTATTGCCGAGTACTTTATGTACAAAGGCAAAGCTACCCTAGTAATTTACGACGATCTTTCCAAGCAAGCCCAAGCTTATCGCCAAATGTCCCTGCTGCTACGTCGCCCACCCGGACGCGAAGCTTACCCCGGAGATGTATTTTACATTCACTCTCGTTTGTTAGAAAGAGCCGCAAAGCTAAGTGACGAATTAGGTAAAGGCAGCATGACCGCCCTACCAATTATCGAAACCCAAGCTGGTGACGTTTCGGCATACATCCCCACAAACGTAATTTCCATTACCGATGGTCAGATATTCCTGTCTTCTGACTTATTTAACGCTGGTATCCGTCCAGCTGTGAACCCAGGTATTTCAGTATCCCGCGTGGGTTCTGCGGCGCAAACCAAGGCAATGAAAAAAGTTGCCGGTAAGATTAAATTGGAACTAGCCCAATTTGACGACCTGCAAGCCTTCGCTCAATTTGCTTCTGACTTAGATAAAGCCACTCAAGACCAGTTGGCACGTGGTCAACGGTTACGTGAACTCCTCAAGCAGCCACAAAATTCGCCACTCTCGGTATACGAGCAAGTAGCAATTCTTTACGCTGGTATCAATGGTTACTTGGATGACGTTCCTGTAGATAAAGTCACAACCTTTACCCAAGGTCTGCGGGAGTACTTAAAGACTGGTAAAACCCAGTATGCCGAAGGAGTAAGAACCTCCAAAGCACTAGGTGATGCAGAAGAAGCTGCATTAAAGGAAGCACTTACCGAATACAAGAAGACCTTCAAAGCAGCAGCGTAATTAAAGTGAGGAGTGAAGAGTTAAGAGTTAAAAGTTAATGAAATACTCCTAGCTCTTAACTCCTAACTCCTAACTCCTAACTCCTAACTCAAGAATATGGCCAATCTAAAAGCAATACGCGATCGCATTCAGTCGGTCAAAAACACCAAAAAAATCACAGAAGCCATGCGTCTCGTAGCTGCGGCTAGAGTGCGTCGGGCACAAGAACAAGTGCTAGCAACTCGCCCCTTTGCCGATCGCTTGGCACAAGTATTGTATGGTTTACAAAGTCGTCTGCGGTTTGAAGAAGCAAACCTGCCACTACTGAGAAAACGGGAAGTTAAGTCAGTCGGGCTATTGGTAATTTCAGGCGATCGCGGTCTATGCGGCGGCTACAATAATAACGTTATCCGTCGTGCAGAAAACCGCGCCAAAGAACTCAAGGCAGAAGGTTTAAACTATCAATTTGTGTTAGTCGGACGCAAATCTACGCAGTACTTTCAACGCCGTGATCAGCCTATTGATGCTACCTATAGCGGCTTAGAGCAAATTCCTACCGCAGCAGAAGCCAATCAGATTGCCGACCAACTACTTTCCTTGTTCCTTTCCGAAGAAGTAGACCGGATCGAATTAATCTACACCAGATTCCTTTCATTGGTTAGCTCCCGTCCTGTGGTGCAAACCTTACTGCCCCTCGATCCGCAAGGTCTAGAAGCAGCCGATGATGAAATCTTCCGCTTGACAACCCGTGGCGGTAAATTTGAAGTCGAACGGGAGAAAGTGACTAGCCAAGTCCGCCCGTTGGCTCCTGACATGATTTTCGAGCAAGATCCAGTGCAGATTCTCGATTCTTTGTTGCCCCTGTATCTAAGTAACCAGCTATTGCGGGCGCTGCAAGAATCTGCGGCTAGTGAGCTAGCAGCGCGGATGACAGCCATGAGTAATGCCAGTGAAAATGCTGGTGAACTGATTAACACCCTCACACTGTCTTACAACAAAGCCCGACAAGCTGCTATTACCCAAGAACTCCTTGAGGTTGTAGGTGGTGCTGAAGCACTAACTTAGGGTATAGCTAATTATTTATTTGTAGTGCTTTGTAATATATAGCCAATTGCTAATCTTAAAATAATTAGCAATTGGCTATTTTTAGTATTTGGGACTTTTAACTAGATGACATTGACGGTATATGGGTCATTATGTACTGAGGTTTATCAACAAACTATACTGTTGGTATAGAGCCAAGTTCATATAAAGATACCCTGTGTTTCTCAGCAGCACTGGCATGAACCAAAATTTTTGTCTAGCAACACATTTCAAAAATTGCGTATTATAATTAGATTATGAAGCGCATGGGTCCGTCACGGTTTCGACAGGTTGGCGAACGCTGCTCTGTGATTCAGGTCGAGAGTGAGTCTCCTCTCGAAAATCAAAGGCTCAAACAAAAAGTAAATGCGAATAACATCGTTAACTTTGCTCGTAAGGATGCTCTAGTAGCTGCCTAAACACCTCTTATAGGTTCGAGCGTCTTTAGTTTGACTCCGTTAAGGACTGAAGACCAACCCCCAACGGATGCTCTAGCAAGCGTTCTCTGGTTGGCTTGCTGGCTAAGATTAAATCAGAGCATCCTACGTTCGGGATAATGAACGATTCCCGCCTTGAGGGTCAGAAAGGCTAAACCTGTGAATGAGCGGGGGGTCAATACCCAATTTGGACAGCAGTTCGACTCTGCTCGGATCCACTAAGAATAAATAACAATTCCACCAAACAGTTTAATGTTTAGGTGGATTTTGTTTTATTACGTTTATTATGCAAAACCGTCCCTCTTTGACGGGTAAGAGGGACAGACTTGAACTAAAGTTCAAAGTAGGGAGAGGTTTATAGAACTCACGTTAATTATTCTGCTCCTGGGGTTGTTTGCGTGTGCTTCCAAACCTCCTTCCCCTTTTTTTAAGTACCCGTCGTAATCGATCTGCACTCAAGTTTACTTGACGCTCAGATGCCAGTTTTTTTGCTAATTGTTTAGAGTTATAAGTTTGTGACTCTTGAGCTAAACAATTTTCTAGATAAACCAAATCTGATTCTGAATATCGGGGTTTTCCTCCTCGGCCAGGAGCATCCCACAGACCTGCTAAACCCATCTTTTCCCAGCGATGAAGGGTTTGACGTACTGTTGAAATCGCCCAGTTCAAACCTTTAGCAATTTGCTCATTTTTTAAGCCGCGAGTATTCAGCAGTAAAACTTGAGCACGATCCTTGGTACGTTGAGGAACATCTTTGGCTTTTCTCAACTCTTCTAAAGTCAGCTTTTCTTCTTTAGTTAGAAAGACTTTTAATCGGCATCCCATAAACAATAACCTTTTGCACAGTCAATTTTTGCTATTTTTATGTCTATTCACGCCTATATACTTGATTACTTGCGTATGTAACAACAAATTCTAGAAACTTAACTACAAGTACAAGAATGCCAACGTATAGAAGGCTGGTACGTAAGAAGCGTTGGCTTGAGAACACTATCAATAAGTTAGGCACATCAGAAATGGCACCATTAGCCTGTATAGACAGGTTTATTGGAAGCTATGAGAATAAGGATTTATTGGCGTTGTCCTGATTAATGTTTAAAGTCGATAATAAAGGACTGTATCATTAAAATTATTAGATTACTCGTATGGTTACGGAGTTTTATCGAAACTTTAAAAATGATTTTTACGCTAATTTTAATTTGGATGAGCAGAAAAATATATACAAGCCTAGTTCCTTTTTATTCAACTCGCCTCTGGAAGTTTGCTTTGATTATCTCCATAATAAATATCTGCTTTCTCGACTTTATACAAAGTTTATATTTTACGTAATAAGATTCTTGTTTAGGACAAAAATATATTCAATACTCATTGGGAAAAGCAGGTCTAATAGCTTAGTAGATGTGGGTTAGAACGTAGATAAATTTACCTTACTTTTCCTACTTTTCCCACCTTTCCTACTTTTCCCACCTTTCCTACTTGTTTATCAGTGAGGATCTTAAAGTAAGGATTCAGGCCTAATATTTAGGAAGCAAAGACGGGCGAGACTGAGAATCAGCCAGTAGTGCTTGTACAAAGA
>NZ_JBIQNW010000097.1:0-15796 GCF_047228265.1 Nostoc sp. UIC 10607
AATAAATAATGAACACTGAGACAAGAATTTAGCGATCGCACCTTTTTTAGCCGACCTCACAAAATCGCATTGCTCCCGTTGGTTGGCTGGTTGTGGTTAAAAAATATCACTAATGACTAATAATTACTATTGACAGTAACTTTCAAGCGTAAAAGTAGAATATAGACATGGCAGAGGATAATACAGCGAGATTTGCTTTAAAAACTGAGCTTTTATTACGTATAGAGAAATTGGGACTACAACAAAGCCTATTTCCAACCTCTGACGAACTTATTGATAAGCTTATACAACAGTTGGAGGGCATAAGCCCTATTCCGCAACCACTTCAGCCTAAGCATCTTCCTTCTCTATTAGGTAACTGGCAATTAGTGTATGCATCTGCTGGGACAATCGTCACACGGCAGATTGCATCAATTCCAGATTTTGGGGGTGCAATTAAAATTAAACGCGTGTGGCAAATATTGGCTAGTGACAGCAATACCAGAAAAATCTTAGCCTCTAATAGCGCCCAGCTTGAATTACCCATTTTAGGGGAGTGGCAGTTACAAGCTAATGGACATTGGAAATGGAGTACGGATGAGAAAACTGCCACAGTCTCCTTTAACTCATTTTCCGTGCAAGCAACAAAACCCTTTGGGCTATCTAATTGGAGTTTTCCTGAGTTGAAAATACCAGTATTAGAATTTTTACAGAAAGAAGCTTTATGGATAACCTCCTACTTAGATCAAGAAATTAGGGTAGGACGAGGTGCAACAGATAATTTATTTGTATTTCGTCGTGATGTAAAGCCCTCAACTTAGTCCTACCAAAGAAATTTCACTCAATGAAGTTAATTAAAAGCAAAATTGAAAATTGAAATGAAAAAATACAATATTTTTCTTGTTTTTTGCCAGCAATTAGCTTTCATATTTTATGTGTTATTATCTTCATCTGCGATGGCACAGATTCTTCCAGATAAAGCATTACCTGTCAATTCTCTAGTTACTCCACAGGGTGATACCAGCAATATTAATGGAGGAACGCAAGTAGGAAGGAATTTATTTCACAGCTTCGAGCAATTTTCTCTATCCACAGGTAGTACAGCCTACTTTAATAATGCCTCGAATGTTCAAAACATTATTAGTCGAGTAACTGGTTTATCTATCTCTAACATCGATGGTTTACTGAAAGCTAACGGCAACGCTAACCTGTTTCTAATTAATCCTAACGGGATTATTTTTGGTCCCAATGCTGCCCTAAATATCGGTGGCTCGTTCTTAGCTAGCACTGCTAACAGAATTAACTTTGCTGATGGCAGCCAATTTAGTGCAAAAACTCCACAAAATCAACCCTTATTAACAATGAGCGCACCTCTTGGCTTAGGATTTGATGGTAATCCAGGCGCAATTCAAGCTCAAGGTACAGGACACGATCTGACTCTCAATAACCCATTCTCACCATTTATTAAAACCATTAGCTCAAATGGCTTACGTGTCAAACCAGAGAAAACTTTAGCTTTAGTGGGTGGTAAGGTAGTTTTAGAGGGAGGAAAGCTTGAGGCAAGTGGAGGGCGGATTGAATTAGGTAGTGTTGATAAAGGAATAGCACGCATTAATACAGCTTCCAGTGGTTGGACTTTAAGCTATGAAGATGCAGTTAGCTTTAAAAATATTCAACTATCTCAACAGTCAATAGTAGATGTCAGTGGCTCCGGTGGTTTCATTCAAGCACAAGGTGCTGATGTGGAACTAGCAAGTGGCTCAATCTTTTTGATTCAAAACCAAGGAAATAAATTGTCCGGTGACATTATTGTAAATGCCTCGGAAGAATTGAGAATAATAGGAACTTCTCGAAATGGAGTAATTCCTACTAGTTTAGTTAATGAAACTGTAGTAGGAAATGGAGGAAAAATTGAAGTCTCAACTCAAAATTTAATTCTCCGGGATGGAGCAGCAATAATTGCTAGAACCTACGGTGCAGGTAGGGGAGGCGATATCATTGTGAATGCTTCCGAATTCACTCAAGTTGCTGATGGTTCCTCTTCCATTCTTCAACTACCCAGCAATATTATTACTGCAACCTTTAGCTCTGGAGATAGTGGCAATCTGACGCTGGCTACAAAAAAGCTGTCTGTACAAGATGGCGGAGAAATCCTAACTTCAACTTTTGGGAGCGGCAAAGGTGGTAACTTAACAGTGAATACTCTTGAATCTACTCAAGTAATTGGGTATTTATTGGGAGCTTCACAGCTTTCTAGTACTATTCTTACTAGAGCTTCTGGCTCTGGTAGTGCAGGCAAACTAGTCCTTTCAACAGAAAATTTAAGTGTCAAAGAAGGAGGTATTATTGGTTCTTTAGCTCTTGGTAGTGGCTCTGGAGGAGATGTAACTGTAAATTCTAATAACTCTGTAGAACTTTTTGGAGTAGTACCAGATATCTTTACTCCAAGTTCTTTATCTACTGCAACTTATAGCAGTGGTAATAGTGGAAAATTAACAGTTAATACAAAAAAATTAACAGTTAGGGATGGTGGGATAATTAATACTTCCACTCGCTCAACCGGAAAAGCTGACAGCCTTACTATTAATGCTTCTGATTCTATAGATGTAATAGGTAGAGTACCGGGTGCTGTCAATCCCAGTCTCATAAATTCATCTGTTATTGATTTCAATGACAGTTTTCAAGAGCTATACCTGCTGCCTTCAATGCTGAGAGGAGATTCAGGAAATGTCACGATTAATACTAATAAATTGAACATTGCCGATAGCGCATTAATTAGTGTCAAGAATAATGGTTCTGGCAATGCGGGAATAATTAATATTAATGCTAATACAATCCATATTTCAAATTACGGTGGGATCACGGCAAGCACTGCTGTCGGTCAGGGGGGTGATATCGATATCACCTCAAAATTCGTTCGATTAGATAATGGCATTATCTCTGCAACTGCTGGACAGCAAGGGACTAATGGTGATGGTGGAAACATCACTGTAGAGACAGATGTTTTATTTAGCTTAGGAAATAGCACTATCACAGCCAACGCTTTTGAAGGACGCGGCGGAAATATCTGGATAAATGTTCGTGATGCGTTCCTTTTCTCTCGGAATAGCCTAATTGAAGCCAGCTCTGAGTTTGGAATCAATGGCACAGTTCAAATTAATGGACTTGCCATTGATTCCAGGAGCATTAAAGCAGCGCCAGAAGTCGTTCGAGAAACTCCTGAAATGGCCTCCAACTGCCAGGGGCAATCAGGTGTAGCGGCAAGTGAATTAGTAATCAGTAGCAGAGGCGGTTTTCCATCTAGCTCTGACGAGATGCCAGATAACATTTATGAGCGGCAGAATAACTCTGTTTTAGTTGAGAAGAACAATTCGGAAGAACTTAAGGCAGCAACAGTTGAACAAACCCTAGAAATTGTAGAAGCTAACGCCTGGACAATAGACTCTAATGGAAGAATTGTCCTGATAGCAGACCCTAATACAGCCACTCCCGTTGCTTCGGCATTGTCTGCCTCAAAATGTAGTCAAGAATCTTATACATCAGAAGTATCACCAACCATAAAAATAGCACAGAGAAATGATTAAGTTACAATACTGGTTCAAGTACTCGCTGTTAGGAATTCTAAGTCTGTCAATAGTTACAAGCCAACCTTCTATTACCCCCGCTCAAACTTCAAACAAAAAAACACAACAATACAATCAAGCGCAAGTATTGACCCAAGAAGGTTATAAGCAATTAAATCTCGGTCAGGCAATCAAGGCTTTAGAAATTTGGGAAAAAGCTACGAGCATTTACCGCCAATTAGATAATCAAGAGGACATTAGTGGAAGCTTAATTGATGAAAGTATTGGCTTACAAGCTTTAGGTGCGAATCTTCGTGCATGTCATACGCTTGTTGAAGCCTTAAAGTTAGATAAAAATGCTGGGATTTGTACTACCGCTCCGGCACAATCCACTGAATCTATAAAACAACTACTTTATACAGCGATTACGAAGCAAAAACCAATACCAGTTTACTTATTGGGATGGCGTCATTTAGGAGAAGCCTTACGCCAAATAGGTAAACTAGATGAATCAAAAATAGTTTTAAAAGAAACGCTCTCACTTGCCAAGCAAACACCTTCGGCTGATATTAGCGGAATTTTGCTATCTTTAGGGAAAGTTGAGCAATCTATTTACAAGCAAGCACAAAATAGATATTTTCAGACAGAAGAACCCGTTTTTCAAAAAGAAATTGTTAATATAGTTCAGTATCAGGCACTTAACTCCCTTGATATTTATCAACAGGTGAGTGATATCCCAAACATTTCAATCGGAGTAAAACTACAAGCTCAATTACACCGCTTAAGCTTATTATTAGACTTTGATAATTGGTTAGCAGCGGAGTCCAATCCCAGTAATACAGAGTTAAACAATATTCGCACTAAAATTAATCATCAGATTCAGCCAGCAATAACTCTAATACTAAACAATTCTTCGGCATTTTCTCAGCTACCAGCTAGCAATTCTATTTATGCCAAACTCAATTTCGCTAAAAATTTAAATAAGATTGCAAGCAAACAATTACACTCAATAGCTATCGAGTATGCTGAAGAGGCATTGCAGACAGCTAAAGGACTGAATAACCCGCGATTAAAGTCAGATAGCTTCGGCACTCTAGGCAAGTTAAAACCAGAGCAATCACTTGCATATTTTCAGGCAGCTTTGAGCCAAGCTCAGTTAAGTCAATCATCGGATCTTGCTTATCAATGGCAGCAGCAGTTAGGGGATTTATACAAAAAACAAGGAAAATACGATACAGCCCTTCAGGCTTACAGTGCAGCAATTGATAATGTAACTAAAGTGCGTGATGATCTTTTGCCAAGCAATGCAGATTTACAATTATCCTTCCAAGAAAAAGTGGAGCCTGTATATCGGGAGTATATGCGATTGCTCTTGGCATCTCCTAACCCTAATTTAAAACGAGTAATTCAGGCAAACGAACGGCTGCAAATCGCTCAATTAGAAAATTTTCTTCAATGTGGCAAACTTGACATCATCCCTTTAAATGAAGTAAAAAACTTGTCCAATCCTCCAACAGTAGTTCACATTATTGATTTAGATAACAGCGTAGAAGTAATTGTCCAGTCCTCTGATGGCTCCTTTCACCACCATTCTGTTGACTCCAAGCTAGTTAAAATTAGCGTCGATAATCTATTAGAAATCTTACAATCTCCTCGACTAGCTTCTATTAATAAGAATTTGATTATTTCGCCTTCTCAATCACTTTATGACTTGTTAATTGCACCCGTCAAGACATACTTACCTCCATCAGGGACGCTAGTGCTTACTTTAGATACATCTTTCCAAAGCTTACCAATAGGTTTGCTTCATGACGGCAAAGATTATTTACTCAAGCGCTACAGCATTGCTCAAACTTTAGGTTCTAGGATTAGACCACCTAAATTTTTACCCAAGGAACAGTTAAGAGCCTTAATTGCTGGATTATCTAAATTTAGTCCCAGCTTTAACGCTCTAAATGCTCCCGAAGGCTTAAAAGCATTGCTAAGAGTGAAACAGGAGGTAGAAGATGTTAAAAAACAAACTACTTCTTCAACAGTCTTGTTGAATGAAAACTTTACTAGCCAGGCGCTTGAGCAACAGTTAAGCACAAATCATTTTTCCATCCTTCATCTAACTACTCATGCTCAATTTAGTTCTGACGCCCAGAAAACAATGTTTTTTACTTGGAACAAACCAATTACTGTACTAGAGTTTGATAACTTACTAAAATTAAACGCTCAAACCAATGAAAATGGAATTGAACTATTAGTTTTAAGTGCCTGTGAAACCGCTAAGGGTAATAAGAGGTCAGCATTGGGGATTGCTGGTGTGGCAGCACAAGCAGGTGCCAGAAGTACAGTGGCAACTTTATGGAAGGTAGATGCTGACTCCACTGCTTTACTTATGGAAGAGTTTTACAAAAACTTGAAGTTCGGGACTCCTAAAGCAGAGGCATTACATCAAGCACAATTAAATTTAATGTCAAATTCTAAGTACAGCCACCCTTATTTTTGGGCTTCGTTCTTGCTCGTTGGTGGATGGCTGTAAAATTTTGTGCAATCACAACCATAAGTTGCCGATAATTTTAACAATTATATATATATATTGGCAATTGGCAATGCCAGCATCTGGTTGCTATTGTTGCCAACTTTTACCTATTGTGCCATTCTACCAACTTTAGTCCTTCTTGGACTCTAGCTAATTCATCCGAATTCCTAGTGCGTTTCGCCAATTCATTTGCTACCTGATAATTGCGAAGCGCTTCATTTGGCAACCATGCTTCTAGGTATCGATCTGCAAGTACTCGGTAAAGAGTGGGGTTCTGACTTCCTGCTGCCACTCGTGCTTTCAGCGTCTCAATCGATTCATTCAAAAGGCTTTTGGACATAAATACAGCATCTAAATCTAAAAAAGCGGCTTCGTCTGGAGGCAAGTTTAATTCATTGATCTGCTTTACCTTGTATGCAATTTCTTTTTGGTCTTTTTCTGGCAAAACACTGATTACTAAAGGCTCCGAACTAATCAAAGAACCTCCCCGGTTGGCAATGACAGTAATTTTGTAGGTATTACCAAGTTGCAATTCTATTTGCTCTTTCGGGTATGCCAGTGTAGTCGTTTTCTGATCTACTGTTGCTTCCCAATAAAATTCGTAACCCTTTACAATTACTGTGTAATTAGTAGCGTTCGAGACAGCACTCCAAGATATTTGAGGTCGCGTACTTAACATTGAACTGCCATAAGGGCTTATTAGGGTTGGTGCTTCTTTTTCCTCACCCGCCCCTTTAGGGTTATAGCAATTACTCGGATTTAATCCCGTACATAGCTCTGCTATCTCTTGAGGCACTGTACACGTATCTGGCTCCTTGAACACGGTACTATGCTTCAGGTATACAAAATTTCCATTTAAGTAGCACAAAACCTTGACTGTAGCTCCCTTAACTGGATTAATCCGATCTCCTTGGCACAGTCGGCTTCCACTTGGCAAGTGGAGATCGCCTGAGCTAGAGACTCGACCTATAAACTTGCGACACCCACTTTTTACTACTGCTACTGATTGAGTCCGACTTCCTGCGCTGCTAATACTTGATAAAAGTAGTATTGATGGTAATATCAATACGAGTGCTGCAACTTGAAGCTTAAAAACTTTTTTCTTCCTACGGTTGAGTAAAGACTGCATTAAAAGCTTTTATCTATTTACTTGCCTGTTAATAGCATACATAAGTTTGATAGCGAAACAAATAAACTAAATCCGTACTTTCGCAAAAATGCACTCTATTGAGAGATTTTTGAGTTATTGGTAAGGCGGTCTAATAATTCCTGCCTCCACTTGAAAACATCTTGCTGAGTAGTCCTAGCAAGCATACAGATTTCCCATGAAAGCCTGGCATCCTCAATTTTACCCAGAGCTTCTTGCACCTGAGCCAGCAAGCAGACAGCATCTATTCTCTTGCTGTCTAAATCACTGGCTTTTTGTAAATATTTCTCTGCCTCGTTATACTGATTTTGCATGAACTTTGCCCAACCCAAATTTTTATATAAAGCAGCTTGTAGTTTTGGCTCTTCAGTCAAGCGCAATCCTTCAAGTGCTAATGCAGTAGCCTGAGTATAGTCTTCTTTGAGATTTTTGAGGCGCGATAAATCATTGAGCGCGGGCACTGCTTTCTTATTAATTTTAATCGCTATTTTATATTGTTCTTGAGCTAAATCCTCTTTTCCTTCTTGATCATAAAAACTTCCTAACCTATAATATCCCTCCCAATCATTAGGCTTTAATTTCAAAATATGCTGATAATTATCTAAGGCACAAGCGACTTCTCCAAGCTGCCAACAAACTACAGCTAAACTATTATAAGCATTTATATCTTTATTATTATATTTAAGGGCTAACTCATAATATCTTTTAGCTAGTTTAAAGTCGTTAAAATGACGAGCGGCTTGCTCTAAATAAAACTGGGAAACAGAAAGTTGAAGTTGGGAATTATATTCTATGGCTTGGTTAAAATAGTTTTGTGCAGTTTGCGAATCATTTGCTAATTCTGACTTTTTACCTTGTAGTACTAAATTATTAGCCATTATTGGTAAAAATACTTTGAAACCTCCGAAAAACCCTAAAGTAATTAATGTAACTAATACACTAAATAAAAATTTTTTAGACTTAATTAATTTATAAATTTTACTTTGATAAGGAAGTTTATTAAGCCGTTGCAAAATTACTTGAGTACTTTGCGGACGCTGACCTGGGGAGGAAGCCATCAAATCATCGAGTAAATCAGCAAAAGGTTTATCAATCTGCGGCGCATATTTTCTCCACATTAGCCTCCCTGTTTTTTCGTTTGTTGGTAGATCCATCAATGACATTCCAGTAACTAAATTCACAAAAGTTCGACCTAGAGCATAGAAATCTGATTGCGGTACTGCTTGGCCGTTCATTTGTTCAGGTGGACTAAAAAAAGCCGTGATCACAGATGTTACTCCGTACCCACTAGCTAATCCTGTACTGCTTCCCCCACTGGTACTAACTTTTGCTAAGTAAGTGCTGGTAATCTCTCGTGCTGCACCAAAATCAATCAACACCAATTTCCCATCAGGCTTATGAATGATGTTTTCTGGCTTAATGTCTCTATGAAAGAAGCCGGAACGATGTACGACATCAAGAGTATCAATTAATTGTGACAACCAATCAAATGCCACATTTTGAGGAATTCGCCCATAAGATTTTAACCATTGCCGTAAATTCTCTCCTTCAACCTTTTGCATTACTAAGCAATGTAATTCTAGAAGAGTGTCCTTAAGTTTAAAAGTGAAGTAATCATCCCTAGCCGACTCAGGAATCCCAGGATATTGAATTATTTGCAAAATTCTAGCTTCTCGCTGAACTAGCTCCACTAATTTAGGTTCGCTCCACTTTAATATTTTCATTACTCTTATTTGAGACTTTGGATAAGACTTTGTGTCAACATCTTCAACCTCAAAAACATTTGTGTTGGTATACAAGTTTTCTTCCAAAGATCGCAACGGGCGTAACAAACGAATGCGACCATTTATTAACAAAGAATTACCGCAAGCTAAACAGTTTTTGACATTATCAGGATTACAGCGCTGTGTACAAAGGTGATTTATACAGTAAACCACATTTACTCCTGGATGGAATTACTGAGTTGTAACACACTAGTTCTTCTCCGCACCAAATTAAATGGATCAACTAAAATGTATTTTCTGATAAGTGGTTGTAAACTATAACTAACTTCTTGCTTACCTGATTTTCTATAAGTTTCAACTAAAGAGCGTTGTTCTAAAATTTCTATTGCTCTGATAGCTTCCGCAATTGACACTTCTAAACCTATTTGTTTTTTCAACGCTTCAATAATATTAGAAAACTGTATTGGAGGTGAGCTTTCTGAAGTTGACTCGGCTAAATAAATCATTATTTCTCTTTGGACATCACTTATGAGTCCAGGCTGTCCAAATTGCTGATGTAGCATAGATTGAAGAAGTTGTCCAATAACAGTAGTCCTGTAATCAAAGAATGTTTTTACACTTCCTCCAAAAAGTCGATGAATTCTGTCAGCCGCTTCTTCTAACTCTGATGGGTTCCCACGATGCATTTTAATTAACTCTTTACATTCTTTTCCCCATAGTCCTTTTTCGTTTAGCATTCGCATAGCTGCACGCTCTTCTAAACCTTCAAGGCGTAAAAAGTCAATTGAAAGATTTTTTGTTGCATAAATCACTTCTTCCAAAGGTAATTGACTTGTTATAATTGTACAATTTTGATGATTTCCATCTGCAAGTTGAATAAATAGTTTTTCATACTCTAATCTCTTCTCAAAACTCGCTACTTGACCTAGCTTTTCAAATCCGTCTACTACTAGTAATAAACGATGCAATTTAAAATATTTTAATAATAGCAAAGTTTGATTTTCAAGAGATTCATTGTCTATTTCTACATTAAAAGCATTAATTAATTTAGTAAATAAATCATCAATTGACGAATGTATTTTTATCCAAACTATATCTTCATAGGCATTAGGGTTTTCTAAAAGAATTTCTTCTACTAATTTCGCTGCAAGTGAAGTTTTTCCAATTCCTCCAACTCCAGTTATAACTATGCAGCGCCGTTTCAAAAGATGAAGTTGATTTTTTAATTTACTAATCTCCCTTTCTCTACCATAAAAAGATTCTATTTTGGGTAATTCTCCATAAATTCTCGTCTTGCCCACTAAACAATCGTTGTCCAGCTTGGAGACTTCTAGCTTAAAATAATTCTTTTTTGCTAATTTAAGTAAAGCAGGTTTCAACGATATTTTTTTTACTGGGACTCCATCACCAATAACCTCTGAAAGCATTGCCCATAATTGCCGAGCCACTTCTCTATGCAAATAGTCTGCGCTGTATCCAGAGTTGCTTGCTATCTCCTTATAGTCTCTGCCATACCAAGACCCTTTAATTAAAACTCTTTCAGATTTCAGTAAATGTCTTCCGGTATGTTGAAGCACTCGCTCATCCAAAATATCCAGTATTTTATCTATGTCTAAGTTTTTATACGAGTCCATACTTAGTAAGCTTTTATATTATTTTTTTAATAACTCTACCCTTAGAGTTATTCAATGAAGTACAAGAAGCTACTCTCTTAGCTTACTCTACAAGAAAATCCTCTTAGACACTTACAAAAACTCAAGTGAACATCTAATGGAAACCAGATTCCGTCTAAGTTGTGCTGCATTTTGCCTAACATGACACATTACACCATAGATTTGTAATATTAAGTAATCATTCTAGATACAACGCTAAGATACACAATTATTCGATTTTAGCAACTCTCAAACCCTACTTTTTTAAGATTTTTTTACAAGTCAGATATTGCAAAAGATTTTGCTAAAACCTACACTTTCTCAATAATTGTTTACAATATCCCTCTTTCAAAAAGCTTTTACAGGTTATATGCTCTAAATATTACGTTCAATAAGTAGGACTACTGCATCTATAGATGTAGTGTCACGATTAGGCTTTAATCAAAATTGACTAATGTAATCAATGAATGCCTTTGGGTATTGCCAGACATCGCTTTACCCCAATTCAATGATTACACCTAATCTCGTGTGTAACTAACCTCGTAGTACTCCCTTAAAAAGATGAAACAATTCCTAGCCAAAAATCAAATTCTTGTTAGATCCCAAACAGACATAACTTCTGTACAATCAAGCTAATTGAAGGGAGACAGACATGGAGGTGAATATACAAAACTACCAAAACTTAACGCACAAAGCGCCACTAAGGAGTAGCGCTTTGTACGGGTCTTAAATTCCATATAACCTCAGAGCGGGAGTTGATCTCGAATGAACAAAACAAGTTGTCGTTAAAGTTTGCCTACTAGTCACGACTACTAAATTTGTCCGAGAGTATAATCCGCGCTGCCACATCCATTATAGGATCTGCCGCACGAAAAGTCTATTTTTTGCGGTGTGTTTTGGCTGTCGAAATTCTAAAGATTTACTAAAATTAAGTTTTATGAAGAAAAATTGCGAATTTTGTAGTTAAAAGCAGTAGTAGCGCGAATAACAGTTATCAGTTACCAGTTACCAGTTACCAGTTACCAGTTATCAGTTGGAATTTACAGTCCTTGATAACAGTCAACTCTTGACTATTAACTGATGTAACCCCCTCTGAGCTTGTCAACCAAGTTATCAGGGTAAAATATTGTGATAAATAGAGAACACCCCAAGAGCGCAGTAGTAGAGCGCATGGGGTTGAGTGCAGCTTTCGTATGGCAATTTTGTGCTGTGACGAAGGGAAATTTTCGGAATATCCAGGCTAGTAGTCTGGCAAGTCAACTTTGCATGGTGGTTAGCAGAGGGGCAGAGGGGCAGAGGGGCAGAGGGGAAAGAACTTGTATAAGCCTATCCTCTGCTCCCCTGCTCGCCTGCTCCCCTGCCGACCTCCACCCAGCAATTTTGGGTTGGCGAACTGCTAGAGCAAGGGTTTCGCAGCTTGAAAGAGTTCTCTCTAAGGAATTCCGAGGGGAGAACCGATGAACCATACCCCGAATATTACGGGGGAAAGGTTAAAGGTCAAAGGGAAAAGGGATGGGGAAGAGTTAACAAATTCTTCCTCCCCTTCCCCTTTGCCCCTTACGCTTAACCCAGGTGCAGCCTCTCCAACTGAATATCCCAACAACCTCACGGCAGCGGAATACCATGAGTTGTTAGCTGGTAGCGCCATTCATCCGGCGTTAATTAAGCGCAACTTTTTCCATGTAGAGGGAGAATCAGTTTATGATTTCCTGTTCATATCTGATAAAATCCCACGTAAGAATGCGGGTCGAGTCACGGATGGATACATCAAAATGTATCAGCATCTATTACTGGGTGGGACATGGATTCAGTCACTTGACCCATTCAAGAACTGGCAACCGATGGAGTGGGGGCGGATTAAGCCGAACTTCCCCCGTATTGATTGGCAAAAAGGGAAACCCGTTAAATACGAGTCACCCCCCAAAACTCCCAACCGTGTTACCTACTTTGATGTCGCTAACCCCATCTGGGACAAAGTTGCAAAGCGTTATTTAATTAAGCGCTATCATTCCCTTTTAGCATTGCGCTTACTGGATCAACTCAATCCACTAATATTTTGGGAGTGGATAAAGCAGCACCCAGAGATTCCGATTATCTTATGCGAAGGGGAGAAGAAAGCCGCTTGCTTGCTTAGTTTAGGGTTTGTAGCGATCGCACTGCCGGGAATTTGGAATGGTCGCGTGGGCAAACAGGATTTTGATGAACGGTTGCATCCTGACTTAGTACCAATGGCTCAGGCGGGACGCAAGTTCATTATTTTATTCGACTACGAAACTTCTTCTAAAACCAGGTGGTCGGTGTTTCAAGCCACTGTTCGCACTGCAAAAGCAATCGAATCGGCAGGTTGCTTTTGTGAAGTTGCATTACTGCCGGGGCCAGAGAAAGGCGTTGATGATTTTGTAGTTGGTCGCGGGGAAGATGCTAACGCTTTACTGACCGCAATCATCGATGATGCCAAATCACTTGCCGATTACCAGCGCTCGTATCGGGCTAAAAAATGGGGACTTAGCAAATACAAACCAGATGTCACTATTAATATCAAGTATCTCTCTGAGGCTTTGTGCATTCCCGAACTTGAAGAAAAATGCTTGAGAGTGCCTGAGCTTTATGAGCTTGAAAAGGAACAACTTTTCACGCCATCTATAAAAGGACATTGGAGAAAGAAGGAGTCTACGGATTCTGGCGGAGTTGATTCAGACAAATCGAAGAAATCCCCTACCTTCAATTTCCCAAAATCAGGACTAGTCGTACTCTGGAGCGACATGGGTACTGGCAAAACTGAACTTATGCGCTGGTGGCGTGACCAAAACCCCGACGCGCGGTTCCTCAACAATGGACATCGGGTTAACTTGTTGAAAAATCTTGCCGAACGCTTGCGGACGGCGATGTATTCAGACTTGGGTTACACAGGTTTAGCCCAGGCCCAAGCCCTTAGTATTACTATTGACAGCTTGCACAAACTCAATACTCAGTCTCTCACTTACGGCTGCATATTTATAGATGAAGCCTGCCAATACCTCACCCACTTACTGCACAGTAATACTTGCAAACAGCACCGTGCCGCCATTTTGGAGGTACTGGAATATATAGTATACAATGCGCCACTGGTCGTCATCGCTGATGCACACATGGATGATTTAACGGTAAACTTCTTTCTTGCAATGCGACCCAAAGGTGAAGTACCTTACATCATTAAAAACGAATGGCGAAACGGTTCACGCACAATTTATTGGTACGAGGGGGATAATTCTAGCGCTCTAGTCGCCCAAATCTCGGCAGCGCTAATGCTTGGTGAGAAAGTCATGGTTGCAAGTGACAGTAAGCGTTTTATCAAAAAACTCGACAAATCCTTTACTATCAAATACGAAGAATCTAGCTCCGAAAAATCACATACACAAAAAAAATGGCGTATCTGGTCTGTTCACTCTGACAATTCTGGATCTGATGAAAATGTTGCTTTCATCAAAGATATCACCAACGCCGTCAAAAACTTTGATGCCTTGTTCACCTCTCCCAGTCTCGGTACTGGTGTCGATATTTCCGAGTATCATTTTGATTTAGTGTTTGGCGTGTTTCACGGCGTTTCCCAAACTGCTACTGAGTGCGCTCAACAACTGTACCGCTATCGTCCAAAAGTCCCTTTTCATATTTGGGTGGCCCCACGTCCTCCGTTTGGTTACAAGGATACCAATGCTACCAAGATTAAAGAGCGCTTGCTCCAAACCAATGAAATGACTGCTTTTCTGTTGCGGATTGACCGTCAAACAGGCAAGCGGGGCGCAGAGAAAGATTGGGCGCTTGAGGCTTACTGCCAAATTATGGCTAACCGTCACTATTCTCTAAATAATCTGCGTGATGATTTGCGCTCGCTCCTCACCGAAATGGGCAATACATTTATATGTATGGGAAGTGATTCAGATCCTCAATCTCTTGAAAGTCTAAAAGCAGCAGCACAAGCTTTGGATAGTGCCCACAATTCGGCTGTTGCCAAGGCTAACAATATTACTTTGAGCGAGTACCGTGCCCGTCAGAGCAAAGATTACCTTGACCCTAATGAAATTTTTGAATGTGAAAAGTTCCGCATTTCTGACTCTTACGGCATCGAAGTAACCGAATCACTCGTAGAAATGGATAAAGGTGGCCGCTTAATTAGAGCGATCGCTGGACTTGAGGCCATTTTAGCCCCACCCGAAGAATCGTTTACTGACCCCAAAACTGGGCAAACTTATCCTACACCACCAACAATTGTCACCCAAAAAGACCGCACCGAGCGGGACAATCTACCTTTGTGCATCGACTGGGGCAATTACTCGGCACGGTGGCTTGCTAGATTTAACCTGGGGCTGCATCAAATTCTCTTAAGTTTAATGAAGGGTGATGAAGTTACCGCCGACGATTCCACCTTACTCAAGATGACGGCGATTGCTAAAAACTGTGCTGCTCACGTCAAAGCAATTCTTGGTTTTACTATTCCCAGTGACTGTAAACCTATTTGGTTGCTGGCGACTTTAGTCGAGCAGCTGGGGCTAAAGTTGACTTTCCGCAAGCAAGGTAAACGGGGGCAACAGGTGAAACTTTTTTCTTTATCTAAAGAGGAATTAGAATTTGCAATGCATGTAATTGCTCATCGCGTGGAAAAGCGTAATCAAAAAGAAAATCGAACCTCTTATGCTGCTCAAACCCCTGCTGCGTATAATGTAAACCCCAATCAGCAGGCCGTATCCACACCCCCCCTTAATGCTATAGGGAACTCCCATTGCCAAGGGGAGGATACTACCGAATTTGAGTCGCCTCCGACCGATCGCGTTACGCTACTCCACTGCGTAGAAATACTTCGCTCTGGCATTTCTCGTGGAGTGGACGCAATTAAAGGCATTCTCAAGCGATGGCAGAGTGATTTGCGCTGGGAGACGGTGCTGGAACTTGAAGCGATCGCAGCAAATGAACTGCGACTTGTGGAATCTCAAGTTCCTGAATTTTATGAATGGCTCTTGGAAGAAGTGTTGCCTATGTGTAGCGACCTGCAATGCTAATCGCTTAAACCTGCAATCATGACATTTACAAACCAGGATTATTTGCAACTATAATTGCGCTTGAGCCAGGATTAATTGCAACTGAGTTAGGATTATGGTTCTTGGCAACTTTTGATACTGCTGGCGAAATATTACTTAACCTAACGACTGAGCCATAAGCTTTGCAAATTG
>NZ_JBIQNW010000098.1:0-15648 GCF_047228265.1 Nostoc sp. UIC 10607
AAGTATCGCTAAAATGCTTATGTAATATAGGTTTCAGCCTTAGCGTACAATTTTCCCGTTTTGGCACGGTGATGCCATGAACGAGGGGGTTTTGGAGTGTATGCCGGGCGATGATCCTGTCTTTTTATGAGTGGCTTTGTTCCGGCATAGCTCCAAAACCTCCAATGTATTTTTTGCTGAGGTGCGATCCTCCTTGCCTCATGAGTGATCGCATTTAGGAAAGCATTAAGCCAATGCTGTTTAACAGATCAACCAATTTCTGCTCAATCCCTATTTGCCTTGGTTGGAAGAGATATTAGCAGTACCTACATTACTGAGAATAATGTTGTTGTTACCTCTATTGTTCACGCTGCTATTTCCCTTGACAATGATACTGTCAATTTTATCCTGTGCTTCTGATTTAACTTGCTGCCATCCTTTGGGTGGTAAGCCTTTGCCTCCACGTAATAGTGCGACAGGAAAATCTTCGGCAGCCAAATCAAAAAACGGCGTTTGTTTGGCTTTAGCGCTGGCAGGAACGGTCTCACTCAGATAACTCATTAAATGGGAAATTCGTACTACTTTGTCACCTGGTTGGTTGGCTGCACCTTGCAATGCTTCCAGGAGATGGTATGTATAAACGCTCATTTTCTTATCTGGACGTACCCAAGATTTTTGCTGTCCTGTAGAAGAGGTGAAAACAACTCGTCCCGTACCTTGTTTTAATTCATCGATGAGGTTTTTGGGTAAAGCTGTTTCTACAAAATTATCTGGTAATTCGCTGTCCTCTGGTTCATCTTTAGATGATGCCATTTCCTGTGCGTGACAGCTATCAATAATTACTAATAATTTTTTTGCGGGTATTTGCTGCAAAGCAGCGTTAAATGTTTCCGCAGGTAGAGCAGTTTTAGTTAATTTATGAGGTTTAGTATCGTGGGGAATCAGATAATATTTTCCACTAGAGTTATCTAGCCAGCCATGACCTGAATAATAAATAAAGATAGTTGCTTCTGGGTCATTTTCTGCTTGCTGTTTCAGCCAGTTTAAGCCATCTAATATATGTTGTCTGGTTGCTTTGTTGTCGTGGAGTAACCTCATGTGTTGGTTATTATCGATATAGCAGCATAAATTTGGGTCGATGAGGAGAGTTTTTAAGGCTTGAATGTCTTTGACTGTAACTGGTAATGACCATTCTGGGTAAGCGCATTCACCTACACCAATAAGTAAGGCGTAGTTGTGGGAAATGGTGTTGGACATGGTGCGGATGGGTGTGGGTTTGTAGTATTTAAGGCTTTGTTGAACCGCTTCAAGTGCTTTGATTGTCTGAGTAAAAGTTTTTGCTTCATTCGCTAGTATGAAATCTCTATTTTTGAGTTTTTCACTTAATGCATTAAAAACCGTTTTAGAGGAAATTTTCTCTAGAGATTTTGCTGCACTATCACGAACATAGGAATCATTATCTTGCAGTATATTTATCAGTTGAGGTATAGCTTTTTCATCACCTAATTCACCTATTGCTTTCACTGCGCTAACTCGCACATAATATTCAGAATCTTTTAGAGCTTCGATTAATGCTAAGATGACAGTCTCATTATCACAACGGATTTGACCAAGAGCTATTGCTGCACTGCTACGTACATCACTATCGGAATGCTTGAGGGATTTAAGTAACAAAGGAAGATGCTTGCAAGAACCAATTTTACCAATAGCTTCTATACAACTACTTAAAATTTCATTCTCTGGTAGAACAGGTTTAATGCTTAGGACTGTAAACTGAGGACAAGGCTTAATATTACACATAAATTTTTGATAAGTACAAATATAGAAATCTATATAAAGAATACATCTAATATTGCTTAATTATATTTGGTTGCTAAAATTTTATACGGAATATTAATTACAAATCTATAGCGTTTATTAATTCAGAAAGAACATTGTTAGAATTTGTTTTAGAATGAATTTTAATTATAGCTTTTGCAGCCGCACTACGAACTTTATTATCATAGGATGTTAGAGCTTGATTTAATGCTAAAATAGCAGTATCAGAACCTATTATACCTAGAGAATTTGCAGCATACTCACGAACATAGTCATCTGTAATTAGTGACTCAATTAACGAATCAATTGCATCATCAGAGCCAATTTTACCCAAGGCTTGTGCTGCATTTTTACGAACATAGTCATCTGCTCCTGAGTTTTTTTTAAGTATCCTAATTAAATAGGGAATTGCTCTTGTAGAACCAATCTCTCCTAATGATTTTATGATAATCTCACGAACAACATTAGATTTTTCTGTTTTTAGATATTTAATAAGTCTAGCAATAATTTTTTTGGAGCCAATATTAACTAAGACCATTGCTGCACTTTGCTTAATATTATAACTTGGATTATTTAAAAGCTGGAATAACTCATTAATGGCAGTATCAGAACCTACTTTACCTAGAGCATATATTGCTCTATATGAAATATCGTAGTTTGATGATTCTGTGTATTCCTTAATTATAGGAATAGCAATATTAAGACCTAGTTTTCCTAAAGCACATGCAGCATTAATACGCACATCAGTATCAGAATCTTTTAAAGCTTGGGTTAGTGCAGAAATAGCATCTCTAGAACCGATGTAATCGATGATTTGTACAGCAATTCTACGAATAAGAATATTGTCTGAGTCTATCAAATATTTAATAACTGCTTTAACAACACCTGTAGTTCCAATATTGACTAGGGCATATGCAGCACTTGTACGAATATAATCATGCCTAGAACATCGTATAATTCTGATAAGTGGAGGAATAGCAGTATCAGAGCCTATTTTTCCTAATGACTCTGCTGCTATATTCCGCACTTCATCATATTCATCATACAGAGCTTTTACTAGTATTGGAATAACGAGATCAGAAGCGACTTTACTGAGAGATTCTACAGTAATTTTCCGCACTTCATTATCTTGGTCTTTAAGAGATTTTTCTAGAACTGATATAGTTTGAGGCGAAGCTATTTCACCAAAGTATTTTGCAGCATTCCGACGTATAGCATTATCTGAATCACTCAAAGCCTCACTTAAATGGGAAATCGCACTGTTTGATTTGGTCAGACCAAACAGTCTAAGTTTAAATAATTGAGGGATTTGTAACTGATTAATTAAATCAACTGTTCTTTGTTGCCATTCTAATTTTACCGACCCGGCTAACCTTGCCCCTAACTGGCAATCAACCTGTAACGCCAACTTCACCACTCGCAGCGCCAAAGCTTCATTATTCATCAATTCCAGCATCAAGGCTACGGGTTCCGTCCATTTTACATAATTCAAATAATCCCATTGCAACTCATCATCACTCAGCTTTTCTACTTCCTGCAATAACCTTCCTGCGGCGTAATATTCTTGAATTAATTGATGACGAAACTCGATTTTATCTTGGCTAGCACGTTGAATTAAATGGTGCTTGAGTAAATCTTCGAGCCACATCTTTGCTTTAGTAGGAGGATGATTAACCTTATCTTGGAGAAATTCTTCCAGTACTTTTTCTGCTGCTTGTCTGTCGATAGCCAATCGTGACTCTGTAGGTTTTTCTCCTTCCATCATGGCAAAAGCCAAATGCTGTAATAATTCCGATATTAAAAGCCGGAATTTACGTGAAACTTTAACTTTGCCCCATAATTTTTTGTTATAACTTTCAGTAAAGCAGAAAAAAACTAAACCCAAATTCGCAGGTATGTCACCTATTTCACTAAATAAGTTACACAGCATCAACAGTAATAATGGTGTGTTACCAAAATCCTGCAACCTTTCACTTAACCTTCGCAGCATTTCCTCACCTTGTTCTGGTAAATAACCACGAACAAACTGCTGCATTTGTTCAGATGTCAATGCTTGCATTTCTAACTTTTTTTCAATGTCTAAATCACCACCTAAACTTAAATACCGTGTTGTAAAAATCATTGGTGTAAAGCGATATGTCTGCCGAAATTTATTTAAGTTTCGTCTGGCATCATCATTGGGTAATTCATTTAACCCATCAATAAGGAGTAAAAACTTTCCTGCAATTAGTAAATTTTCAATCTCCTTAATTTCTAAAGGTAAGCAATGCTCGATTAGGAAGTCTCGAATCAAATCAAGTACTGAGGTACTGTAGTATCGCAACTCCACTAAGATAGGAATCTTCGCTGATTCTTGTTCCTCTTCTGTACACTTTTGCGCCTCTTCCCACAACAATCTTTCTAAAGCAGTTGATTTACCAGAGCCTGGTTGCCCCACCAGCAGAACATGGTTGGTAGCATACTTACGTAATCCATCCAAAACACTCAACCGTTCAATTTTTTCTCTTTTTGGTTCCGCTGTTTGTCTTGACTGTTGTGGTGGCTGTAGTGTCTGTACTAGCAACTCGAAACTAAAGTGCTGGGGGCGGAATATCCTATCTTCAGTATGCTGACGGTTTAAAGCATCGGTTGATGTATATAAGTTTTGCCAATTCCTATATCTGTTATCATTACAGAGAGATTGTAAGTATCCTCGAAAATCAGGATTGTATTCTCCAAGCATGTCAGCCATTGATCAATAGAAAGCTTAACGCTGTTTTAAATATGGTATTGCTACAGAAGTAGTGATTTTTTTCTCGTCAGCATTTACAAACTAAGGCTTTCAGCCTCAAATTCCCCTAAATATTCACAATTACCTTAGATACTAATCAATACAATCAAATATATTTGTAGTCAGTTAAACTTATTTCAAGTAAGTCTCCAACAAGTTTATGAGACAGGCTAATTAGAGTTAAATTTGTATCAACTAAAATTTAAGCGTTGAGACAGCCGATTCCAAATCCTCATCCAGCACCTCTAAATATTTTTGCAGTGCAGACAAAGTTCTGTGACCTGAAATCTTCTGGATCACCTTCAGAGTTACTCCCGACCTGTGCATCTGCGTCAAGCAAGTGGGCATCACTGTGCCAAGTGCGGCGGAAGCTGTGAGTACTGGCCCCTTCAATATACAGTTCCATGAACGCCGCCGGATCGCGTCTAGCCAGAGAAAATTTTCGCGCGCGAAAATGCAGAACCCGCACCCAGTCTACAAGCTGATATCAAAAATGATATCAACTATCTTCTTGTATCTGAATGTGAAGCGTGTCAAGAGTGATTGTCATGCCCGTTATTGACATGGACTGTGGGATAGTAATTTAGTTGCGATAATGGTGCTTTGGGCAACTGTACCTAGCTGAAGGAGACTATGGATACAACTATCACCACTGGAGGGGAAATACTGGCGGCTGATAATACGCTAGTACCGCTGGACTCGGCGACGTTATCCACAGCACCGGACGTGATGGCGCGGTTGTTGTTGGGGAAGCGCTCTCCTAATACTCAGAGAGCCTATGCCAGAGATTTGCAAGATTTTTTTGATTATGTTGCCAAGAAGCCACCCACTCCTTCTTTAGTAACACAGTTTCTCAAATTGGAGCAAGGTCAGGCGATTAATGTTGTCAGTCAGTATAAAGAAAGCCTGATGAATAAAGGACTTTCGGAGGCGACTGTTAATCGGAGGTTGTCTGCAATCAAGTCTTTGGTGCAGGTAGGGCGGGTGTTAGGGGTGTGTAATTTTGTGCTGGATGATATCGGTGGTGAAAAAGTCAAGGCTTATCGAGATACCAGTGGTGTAGCACCGGAGGCGATCGGCAGCATGATGAAGCTGATTGACACTAGCACCGTCATCGGCAAGCGCGACTATGCGATCATGCGACTACTGTGGGACAATGCGCTGCGGCGGAATGAAATATGTCAACTGAATATCGGCGATTTTAACGCCAGTGGTGGCACTATCTCTATCTTGGGCAAGGGTCGGGGGACGCAAAAGGAAACTATCAAACTCAGCCGCAAAACCATAGAGGCGATCGCTGACTGGTTGATTGCCAGCAGACGCACTAAAGCTAAATCAAATGAGCCTCTGTTTGTGGCGCTGGTTGAACATTTTAAGGGAAAGCGTCTGACTGGGGAATTTATTCGCAAGTTGGTGGATACTTTGGCACAACAGGCTGGTATTCCTAAGAAGATGTCGCCGCACCGCATTCGGCACAGTGCTATCACCAAAGCCACTGAGGTGTTTGATGGTGATTACCAAAAGGTGCAAAAGTTTAGCAGGCACGCCAATATTAATACTGTTCTGAAGTACGACGATAACCGCAAAACACAGGAGTTTCAAGCTACCATCACTGATACGCTTGCTGACCTATTTTGAGTCAGTCCGAAAAGAGTTATGTGCTTGCAACCCTTGATGGGATAGATCCAAGAGTAAAGACGCTAAAATTTACAGCAGTTGATAAGGGTTAGCTTGATGAGTCCGTCACTTGAAAAAATTTTAAGCGAGATTGAGCAATTAACTCCAGAGGAGCAATTGACGGTGATGGGGCATTTGGTGGAGCGTGTAAAGAAACACATCACTCAAGCGCAACCAAAACGCAAGTGGAGCGATTTAAAGGGTATAGCACCCTATCCGCTATTGGGTGAAGATGCGGCTGAATGGGTTTCGCGGACTCGACGGGAAGGAGATGAGCATCGAGAAAGGTTGTTGCAAGGAGAGAAATGAGGATTAGTGATGCTGTCTTCTGGAGTTGATCAGCTTATTTCTCGATACAGCACCCGTAATTTATTTTGTAGAACGCAATCCGCGAGAGCCACACGAAAAGCTATAATTCTATTCTTGAATTTTATGGTGCTACCGTAGCGACCAAGCTTCAACGCAATTCTGATTCGCCTTAATTGGAGCGTGATACGATTTTGGCTATGACTCACACATGCATTGCAGTTGCAGCTCGTAAAGGAGGCGTAGGCAAAACCACAATTGCCTGTGGTCTTGCTTCTGTTCTAGCCAGTCAAGGACGAAAAGTTTTAGTTATCGACCTTGACCCACAGTCAAATGCAGCCTACGTGTTAGGCACAAATCCCACAGCAGCCGGAACTGCTGAACTTCTTGTTGGTGGTTCACCTGACCCTCTAGAGGCTGCTCCTAGACTTCACGTCTTACCAGGTGGGCCGGATTTGGCAGGACATAATATTCAGTTGCTAGATCCTGAAGATTTGGCAGATATCGTAGCATCAATGGCTTACGATGTTTTTATCTTCGACTGCCCACCAGGTGTTGAATCTCTAGAGCGACTAGCGTTAGTTGCTGCTGATGTTGCATTAGTCTGCACTGATGCTCACCCTCTGGCAGTAATGGGAGCCGGACGAGTCCTCAACGAGTTGAAGCTGCGACAGCAAAAAGGACGCAGAGGGGCAAAACGCTGGGCTGTGGCACTGAGCCGGATTGACCTGCGTCGGTCAATGGATCAGGCACTTGACCAACAACTCTCTAATGCTTACCCATCTATTAAGCGTTTAATTGTGCATCAAGACTCATCTTTAGCGTGGGCTGCTGCTGAACGAGTTCCCCTTATGCAGTACGATGCAAACTGCAAAGGGGCAAAAGATTTACAAGCGATCGCGGAGTGGGTGTTAAATGGCTAAACGACGTACAAACAGCGACGCTTTATTTGCAGAAGCCACCGCGACAGCTGACGCGATTCATGAGCTTGATCAGGCAGCAGCAGCTAAAGTCGAACAGGAGCGTGCCCAAAGAACCAAAATCCCTCTGGCTCAAATTCATCCCAGAGAGGCAGATACCAGGCCAATTCGACCTGAGCATGTTGCTGATTTGGCAGATTCTATTACAGCATTGGGGCTGATTGAACCCCTTGTGGTTGATTGTAAGGGAGTATTGCTGGCCGGAGCGCATCGACTAGCAGCAATTCAGTTACTTAAGGAAGCTAAGGAAGAAGCCTATGCCCAACAGTTTCCTGATGATCTGGTTCAGGTTAATATGATGAAGTTTGATGCTGAGGAGGAACCTGAATGGGCATTACAGGTGGAACTAGCAGAAAACGAGAAACGGGTTAACTATACCCGTGACCAGATTGAACGACTTGCTGAACGCTTACGAACCTTGAATTACAGAGAGATTCGCGGTCGTCCGCGAGAAGGAGAGAAAGCATTAGGCCCGGCTTTAGCAGTGGCAATCGGTGTTTCTACTCGCTATGTACGCAAGATACTGAGTCAGCAGCGACAAGAAGAAGCTGGCGAAGAAAATAGGAACTCAGATCCTATTTTTCAGAAGCTCAAGCTACTTAAGAAAATTGAGTCTGCGACGCAAGAGTTAGTAGTGCTACTAGAGTCAGATCAACCTACGCGTGCAGAGCAGTCTTTATCTAAAGCTATTCCCACTTTTCTAAAAAGTGTAAAGAATAGTATCAATGAGGCAAAAGTTGCAGCTAAGAGTCAGAGATGAGCCGCTGAGTTCACCGTCTGGTTACAAGTTCTTAACTATAGGTGTTCTGGTAGTAGTAAAGTTCAACTCGATTACTACTAGCACCCCAGTAATTAATGCCAGTATCAATTGCCAGGAAGTTTTATTAGACGGGATTTCAAATATATATAAATGTTATATAGAAAGATTCCGTATAATCACCCGATTTGGGGTAGTTATATAAAAAAGTGCGATCGCGTTCAGCGCTGACAAGTGTTCGCAAATATTTTGTCATGAGTACCAAATTTATCATTACGTCAGAAGTGTTCATTGCCTATTCGCAATGCCCTCGCAAGGCATTTTTAATGCTGTTTTCTGATGATAAGGGAACTCCTTCTGACTACTCCCGCATTATCGAAGAACGTAAAAGAACTCATCAAGCTGAGTATCTTGAGGTTTTTAAGCAAGAACATATTGATGTCAAAAAATATGATGAAAATAACTTCAAGGGAAATAATTTTTTCGTTGAAGCAAGGCTTCAATCGGATTATTGGGAAGCCTACTGCGATATTTTAACAAAAGTTGATACTTTCTCATCACGTCGTAAGTCAATCTACGAACCGACAATTATTATTGGAACTTACAGCATCACCACTGAACAGAAAACAGAACTTTTATTTATTGGTAAAGTTCTGGGGCAAATTCAAAAACAGTTACCTGCTGTAGGAAGAATTGTTGGGATGGATGGGAAGGCTCATCGAGTTAAACTGGAAAGTGGTTATAAATCAATAGCTCCATTTTTTAAAACGTTACAAGCATGGGTAGAAGAAAAGCCTATTGAGCCTCCAGCTTTGATTTTGAATAAGCATTGCCCATCCTGCCAATTTAGGGATTTATGTCGAGAACAAGCTGTTAAGGAAAATAATCTTAGCTTGCTAGATAGAATGACACCTAAAGCAATTCAACGTTATAACAAAAAGGGAATATTTACCATCCATCAACTTTCTTATTTATTTAGGCTCAGACGAAATAAGAAAAAGCAGAAAAGTAAATTGCCTGTAAAACATAGCTTGGAACTACAAGCTTTAGCAATTAGAGAGCAGAAAATATATATCCAGGATTTACCAGAATTATCTAGAAAACCAGTTGAGCTTTTTTTAGATATTGAGGGTATTCCCGACCAGAATTTCCATTATCTAATGGGTCTTTTAATTTCTGCGGGACAGAATACTTCTTATCATTCATTTTGGGCAGATACAACTGATAATGAAGAAAGTGTTTGGAAGCAGTTAGTTAAAAAGATTAACGAATATCCGGAAGCCGTAATTTATCATTATGGAAGTTATGAAGTCAAAGCCATTAATGAATTAGAAAAAAGGTACTCAATTGATTGTGAGTTAATAAAACAGCGTTTGATAAATCTTAACTCATATATTTATGGCAAGGTATACTTTCCAACTTATTCTAATAGTCTAAAAGCAATTGGCGATTTTATAGGAATTTATTGGGCAGTTCCAAATTCATCTGGATTACAAAGTATTGCTTGGCGATATCAATGGGAAGATAGCCGAGAAGTTGAACATCAGCAAAAGTTGATTCAATACAATCATGATGATTGTCGCGCTCTAAAAGTATTAGCAGATGAATTTTGTAAAATCCTAATAAATTCTGAATTACAATCTAATATTGATTTTGCCAATCAACCAAAAAAAGAATCTACAGAAACTGGCAAGAAAATTCACAACCAATTTGATACAATTCTTAAATTTGCTCATGCTGACTATGATAAGAAAAAGATAAGTATTTACAAAGAGAATGATAATGCTAATAGCCAAAGCAGAAAAAGAGGTGGACAAAAAGGACATAAAGGTAATACTAAAATAATCCCTTTAAAAGTAAACAGAGTAATTCACATACCGGGTTTAGAAATATGTTCACGATGTCATAGTGACCTTCTCAAGGAAAAATATAAGATAGTTGAAAAAATAATTATTGAACTTGTATTTCTAAGAAACGGGTGCAAAAAAAATGTTATTAAGTATTTGGGCTACAAAAACTACTGTCCAATATGCAAAAAATATTCTGCTCCGCCTAGTTTTTTTGAAGTTGCTACTCCTTGCTCATTTGGACATGGATTTAAGGCTTGGGTTGTTTATCAAAGACTTGCTCTTCGGCTACCCTATCAAATTATCATGCAAGAGACTAAGGAATTATTCGATGAAAGCATAAGTCTAGGAGCAATTGTTAATTTCCTAACATACTTTTCTGAATACTACGCTGAAACTGAACTTATTCTTATTAAAAATATTTTACAAAGCCCTTTTATCCATGTTGATGAAACTCAGATAAACATCCAAGGATTAAATCAATATGTTTGGGTGTTTACAGACGGTAAACATGTAATATTCAGACTAACAAAGACAAGGGAGGCTGAAATTGTTCATGAAATTTTGTCTGAATACAAGGGTGTATTAGTTTCAGATTTTTATGGTGGTTATGACTCTGTAAACTGTAAACAGCAGAAATGCTGGAGTCATTTAATTCGAGATATAAATGATGATTTATGGGAAGCACCATTTGATACCGAGTTTGAGTTTTTTGTTTCTGAACTAAGAAACTTAATTATACCGATACTTGAAACAGTGGAAAAATATGGCTTAAAAAAAAGACATTTTAACAAGTTTAATAAACTCGTAGAAAAATTCTATTTTCAAAATATTATTGGTAAAGTTTACCACTCTGAATTAGCTGTTAAATATCAAAAACGTTTTGAACGTTATAGGCAAAGTCTATTCACTTTTCTTGAGCAAGATGGTATCCCGTGGAATAACAACGCAGCAGAACGTGCAATTAGACATCTTGCTATACAACGAAAAATATCAGGTTCTTTTTATGAATCTGGTGCTACAGCATATCTCATTTTACTTGGAATTATGCAAACTTGTAGATTTCAAGATAAATCATTATTAAAATTCTTCATGTCAGGAGAGAAGGATATTGATAAATTTAAGTCCCCGAAGTAAAGGAAAAGCGCAAAGTTGATGATTTACCTGTATCAGTTATTGAAGAACTTTGCCTTCATCGAATATTGGCTAATCGATTAAAAGCCTTAAAGGACTGGAATTATGCTTTCAAGCCGCAACAACCATCGGTTAAAATGCTGACACTCCTGACGTATCGTATCCAGCCCAATATCGATCGCAAGCAGGGAACCATGTAGTGGTTTATCGTATCCATTGCAACAATTGCGAATGCGTTTCGATGGTGCGGTTAGGGGATTATCGTTAATATGTTCAGGTGAAGGAAAAGCATTGCGATCACCTTGCAAAATACTCACGACACTTTCATCGAACCATGCAGCAAACGCTTGTGGATTGCTGTACAATAACCCCTCAAACTCGTGAACCAGCAAATTCGGGATAAAATTATCGTGACCGATATCCTTACCCATTTCTTGTTCCAGATGTTCAGCCTTCTGGAATGGGTCGCTGGTTTTGAGACCTGAACCGCTTCCTGGAAAATCATTGGGCAAAGCGTACATATCAAACATTGTGGTGACAAATGCCGTTTTATCTTCAAGGCACTTGCGATGTAATTGCGGTTTGATTTTCGCATAACTCACCACACCACCCTTCCCCGTTGTGCTGGTTTTTACCAGAATCGGGTTGAGGTAGATGTTTTTCTCCTGGAAATACCCATACAGCAATTCCCTGACGAATGTTTCCTCGGTTTGCCCCTCTACGAAAATATTGACTCGAATCATCGTGAAGGTCTCCCGCCCAAGACGTTCTTCTTCCACAACTCACCCAAGCTATAGTCCTCAAGCCATGCCTCCAAATCCTGCCCATTCAATCTGCGAAGCGACGATCGCCCCTCCAAGCGGTCAACAACAATAACATCCGCAGCATCAAATTCGTTAAGCAATTCCACGGACTGGGTTGAAACAATTACCTGTTTTGCAGTAGTACGTATCAATGATGCCAGGACAGTAATGGCATAGGGATGGAGACCCAATTCCGGCTCATCAACCAAAATTGTCTCCGGCTGAAGCTCTTCGGGTTGCAAAAAAACCGTTGCTAGACACATAAAACGCAGCGTGCCATCCGAAAGCACATGCGCCTTAAAGGGAACATCCTGCCCCTGCTCGAACCATTCCAGTTCGATAAATTCCTTGTTTTGCGGGGAAGGACGCAGGTAAAAATCCCCAAAGAACGGGGCAACAAGCCGGATGGTTTTGACTATTTTCTGATAGGATGCTGGGTAACTGTCACGCAACAGATATAAGAAAGCCCCAAGATTCCGTGCATCGGGACGCAGGTAAGCATTGTCATTGATACCGTGTTGCTGCTTGACATACGCGCTATCGCTCGTGTCATGAAAATGATAAACCCGCCATTGTTTCATGACAGGCACCACGTCACTATCAATTTTTGTCGCAGTAGCGCTTAGAGCCAGCGTTTCAAAATGCCCCTTCCCTATTTCACGCTCACCACTCATGTTCCACCAGAAGGATTCCCTGGCGAACATCAGGCGATTGTCCTGGGTTGGTTCTAAGGTGGCGAAGTACCCATTATTGCCGAAGTATAACTGAAACTCCAATTGTTCCGTGGTTTTCCGCCCAAAGTGCAACAGGGCATCGGGACTACCCTGACGGCTGACAAACACTTGCAGGTTCAGATCGAGCAACTGCTGCACCAGGCGAAAAAAGCCAATAAAATTGGATTTTCCCGCCCCATTAGCGCCAATCAAAACATTCAGTTTGGAGAGTTCAAGGTCACACTTGGCGATAGACTTGAAACCTTTCAAAACTATTCTTGACAGTTGTTTATCACCAATATTACCCGTCATGGAACAGTCCCCCAATATCCAGGCTTGTTATCTGCTGGCTTCATATACCCCTACCCCTATTCCCAGAGTTTATTTAGCAAAGCATCTGGCTCAGATAATCACCAAAACGCTTGATATGACTGGTAAAAGAAGGACTTAAAGCCGTTAAATCCTCTCGTTTCCAGAAAAAACCTTCTTTTCTTAGCTAAAGCAAAACCTCAGTTAAATCAACCACAGTCAAGAATTAAGCGTTGCTAAAAGTTCTTCTTTTCTTTTTTCTAATTCAGAGATTTTCCGGTTCAAACTTCGGATTTCTGTATTGATTTTCGATAATTCAGCTTTGTGCTTTTGATTTTTTAGATAATCTGACCCATATTTTTCAATGACAAAATCTTCTACCTCATTCCTTAAGAGTTTGAAGCAGGGATTTCCATATAAAGTGTTGTGCCGATATTGCAATTTTCCTGATTTGATAGCCTCAAGAATTTCTGCTAGATCAAGGTTAAATTCTTTTTGAGCTGTTTTATCGCTCAGAGTAGCTCCCTTTTGCCCCCAAGGGGAATTGTCTTCTTCATGATTCATATTTGACTTAGCTTAAAGAACAATGATCCTACTTTTTAACTTAGAGTAAGCGGTACTGTTACTCCAAGTGTCACTCTTAGGCAAAGTAATGAATAAAGTACCGAATGTCATTAACAATTTCAATAGATTTCGGAAATGTCTAATATATAATGACCCGTTATTTACTGCCTTAGACTTACACAATTATGAGCATCAGCTAACTTGGTATTGTTGAAAATCTATTATGGGAGCAATTTTTGCTCTAAGAAAAACGGTTTTTGGGTGCCAGATGAAATCTTAACTCCATTAACTGAGATAATATTATTCGCTAAATTGTCTGCCATCATTGGAAGCAGACGTTCTATATTCTTTTTGTACGAGTCTTGCCATAATTGGGCTAGTTTCTCTCTCGCATCTTCATTTACATAAATAATTTTCTCTTTGGTTATCAGTACCATTGCCACATATCCTGAATTTTCTGTAACTGCAAATACAAGCTCTTCCTGGTCTGCTTTTAGACCTTTGTACCAGTAGTTAATATGTTCTTTTAATTCGTATTCAAAAAGTTCATATTCCATCTTGGCATCTTGCAGCAATGCTTTCCGTAGTAAAGTTTGTATCTTTTTTTTCATAACATTATTGTTCTTATTCATTGAGTTAATTAGCTCGACATAATTAAATATAAAATATAAAGTTCTAATGCTATAGCGTTTCTTAGCCTGCTGAGGTACACCCGAATCTTATTTACCAAGGTTAGTGGCTTTAAAAACGTACCTCACTACATTAAGTGATTCCACTTTTTTAGTCAAACCTTGAATAGACGGTTGAAAGTGCTTCTACAAGAGCCAATACTTCATTGCTCTTGTAGAAGCTCGTGAGCGCTTGATACGCGTTTATGAACTTGCGGCAGCTTCACCTACAGCAGCCCCTACATCTGCTTTGACTTCCTTCGCCTTCTTTTCAAAAAGCTGAATCCCAGCGTCAATCACTTCAAAGCCGTTTTCTGTACGTTGGCCAAGCTTGCCCGAAACTGCCCCAGCCCAGTCTGCAAATTCCGAGGCGCTAGTTTCAGCCTTGCGCCAGCTTTTTGCATTAACTTGAGCAGTAAAAACTATGCCGTTCTGGTCAGTCAACTCGATTGCAACTTTCTTATTCGCTACTGGTGTGGCTGTTGGCAGTGACCCGCTAAATTTTATTGTTACCTCGCTTTTCGCTTCCATCGCTTCCCCTGACTCATCATCAATTTGATTTTCTTCGCTCTTGATATTATCAGGCTTGATGGAATGGCATCGCACTCTCAAGTACATGGTAGAGAGTTCGTCTCCAGATGATGTTATGGCTTGTAAGTAGATGACCAGCCAAACAACTGACGCAACCGTTGGGAGGGATTGAATTTGAAAACCCAACGTTCTTGCTCTACCCTGACATAGAAAGTACCGAAGTTGCGTAGAGAAACACTCTCTCCAAGTTTTAGCGATTCATATATTTCTTCTACAGTGGCATCAATAATATCTTCAACTGTGCCACTGCCTTTGCTTAAACGTTCTTGAACGCGCCGTACCAATTCCTTTTTATCGATAGACATCTTGCTCCCGCTCCCTAAAGATTTTCTATGTGCAGGTGGGTGGCGAAATCATACTAATTTTTTTGGCTTCCGAAAAAGTTCGCACCCTAAGCATTAATTAACTCGAAAGGCATTTATAAGGTAAATACAAGGATTTTATCAAAATGTCAGAAAGAAGGTAAACCAATGGCATTTCAATGGTATTCCAATGGCAAATATAAGGATTTATTTGCACCTTCAACACTGAAAATCATCCTTTTTTACCAAATGCCTCTTTTTTGTCAAAAATAAGGTTCTGCAATGGCATCTCCAAGGTATTTACAAGGTAAACATAAGGTAAATCTAAGGATTTTGACCCCAAAAACCTCATAAACAGTAAACCAAAAAGTTTTGCCAAAAGGGCGAACCACTATGGATACAGCAGATATCACCAACAAATAAGTACAGA
>NZ_JBIQNW010000099.1:0-15094 GCF_047228265.1 Nostoc sp. UIC 10607
TATCATTTTCACTAACTGGCTTTTGAGTATTTTAGCTGATTGACAAAATGCACTTTTACTTAACCTGTCACGGGTGAGATCAAGCTTTTGTGCTGGGTGAATCTCCCAATGGGAATCTCCTCAAAATTAATAAAATTAACTTTTATGATTTTTCTGGTCAGATATTCAATGATCAAGATTACCGAAAACTGACTATCGAAACCTCAGCTTCTAAAACTAGAGATGCTGTATTTTTGAATGGTGAACCCCTGGGAGTATTGCACTTCAAAAAAGACAAAGACGCGCTCAGACAGCTTGGACTGCTCAAAACCGGACAACTTACCCCAGCACCCGCTATTATTCAAAGTAATTTTTCTGTTATTTGCGCTCAAATTGACCCTTATACCGTTGAATATCCCCAGAAATGGACGAAGGAATTTCAGGCTTTTGGGACTCAATCAGTTAATTCTGAACAACAAGAGATGATTGAGAGTAGTGCTAAAATTCTCCATCATATTAAAGAGCGTCCTACTTTCTTATTTTCTATAGAATCAAACAAAAAACTTGGAGTCATGGGCTTGGCTGTTGACAACCAGAAAGCTGAGACTGTGACTAAATGGTTAACTGCTCAAAAAGTTGAATGGGAGCAAGTACCAACAGAAGATGTTATCAGGGAAACTAAAAAAGGTCTAGCAGTATTTCACTTAGTCAGCAGTTCAATTCCCCCTAAAACTTTGGAGAACATGACCAATAAATTTGGGGCAATTATTGAATCGGATGGTGACTATCAACAAAGAGTTAACTCCTTTGCCACACGACCACAGTTTTTGAAACCTCCATCTCAATCAGCACAATCCCCGCCTCAACAAAGCGCTCAATTCCACTCAAACCAAGATATTCAAAATGTCGCCCCAATAGCCATTAAAGGCAAACCGATTCCGATGAACTACCCTTTAATGATGCATGGTGAGCCGAACCCACTACCTGTAAATACTTGCATTGATGCCATGCGCGGATACGGCAGAACTCATACCACCAGAGCTTATCAACCATACAAACAGTATGGGTTTAAGGAAGGGGATATTGCTCTGGCGACAGGCATTGATAAGCAAGTCGCCTTTCGAGTCGGTAAGCAGTATCAAATCACACCTGATATGATTGCTGACCCCGTTTATCAACAGCAGTGGGCTGATATGGAAAAGCACTCACCCAAGGCATTACCAGAACTGTTCACGGGCAAAGGGCAGGTCTGGGGGCTACATCTTGAACCCTTGGGGGATTATGTGGAGGGTTTTATAGTCCCGTTTCCTGAACCACAAAACAGAGCCGTACCCAAGCAAGAAGTCCAACCTCAATCAGTTACTATTGATGACTTGAGAAATTGGTACAATGCCGCAGATAAGTTAGGGAAGTCGGAGAATTACAAAAAACGCATTGTAGAAGTGGCTTATGGGTTTAAAGCTGGTGAGCAATTATCAGCCGAAGCGTTGACAGTAATGAATAAAGATACATCTGAGCTTGAAGCCGTCAGTCGGCTGACTCAAATTGCTCAAAGAATTGGCATGGTCTGGGGTAAGTCTGATGAAAATGGCACTCAAATTGAAGGAAAGATTTATGATTTGGCTTTCAATACCCAGCAGAGAGATTTAACTATTTTGCAGAAAAATGGGGAGGTAATTTTAAATTTACAATCTGGCAAGGTGTGGACTAATAAAGTTACACCCCAGATATTGCAAACTTTTGAGGACGCGAATAGTCAGATAGATAAAATATTAGAGAAAAATAAAAGTAAAGAATTAGAAATACATGGTTAACAATTCAAAATTCACGCATTCAAAATTAAATATATTTCAGACGGGGGATTTAAACCCCAACTGAAATTGGGGCTACCTGTAGAGGTAGGGGTCTTAAACCCTTTGATTTACGATAAGTTAACTGACTCAGCTAAATATCCGAGTCGATGAATATTTAAGGAATTCTAAATTAAAACAGAGAATATTTGGTGGAATTAATGGAAGACATTGATGTAGAACAAGGGCAATTGTGGTATGACAAAGGAATGGAGCATCTCAAATCAGGAAACTTATCTGGACTGATGGAGTGCTTCAGAAATGCACTTTATTTCTATCCTAATTTTGCCGAAGTTCACAATACTATAGGGATGATTCAGTTTCAAATCGAAAAATATGAAAATGCGATTCAGCTTTTTGATAACGCATTAGCGATGAATCCGAATTTTGCTGAAGCTTATAATAATCGAGGATTAGCTCGGTCAAAAATCTGTCATAAGTCAGAATTTCCCCAGGTGATTGAAGATTACACTAAAGCCATCGCTCTGAATCCCAAATTAGTCCAGGCTTATCTAAATCGGGCTGATACGTATAAAAATTTAACTGGTGACAACCCAGCAGCTATCTTAGATTACAATCAAGTAATTTCACTTGACCCAAACTGTTTATCAGCTTATATAAATAGGGCGAATATTTGTTTTTTATCTGGGGAATTAGAAAAATCCCTCTTTGATCTAGAAAAAGTATTATCTCTAGATGCTGATTGTGCAGAAGCATACTGTGGACGAGGGATAGTCAGATTTCGTCTGGGCGATATTGAGGGCGCAAAAAAAGATTTATTTAAAGCTTTTGGTTTGTATGAGGCGCGAGGGAATATGATTTACTGTGCTTTTACTCGAAGTTTGATTATGGAGCTTTTTCGAGATCATGAAGTTTACAAAGATTTGTTTGGAGTCGAAAGTAGGATAGTTAAATTAAAAAAGTAGCCACTTTTGTCGAGTGGCTACAAATTAAATTCTTTTTTCATTTCTTTCTGCGATCGCAAAGAGCGAGAAACCTTACAGCAATAATCCCTTCAATAGGTCTTTAAGTTAGTATCTTTCCTTGTCCGCTTTGGCACGGTTACGCCAAATATGCTAAATACAAAAGTAAAACAACTGCCAATGCAAGATTTAAGTCAGTGCAGGAATCGCGTTTTACTTCACTTTGCTTCCCGTACAAGAATGGATATTGGAATTCCGCCTTGGTTATCTCGGTCGCTACTGGAGCTTAATAAGCGTTGTTGGCTTATTAATCGGCTTTTTGCTCTGTGCGCTGATATTTGTGCCATTGATTATTAATGGGTTTAATTAAAATTAAACTGCAAAACATTCTTCAAAAAATGGATAAAACTTGTTCGCTAACAACTCAAACTTTTCTCCAATACAATCAGGGCGAGCTATTTTATAACCTTTGCCATTGTACCAATCAGGATTCATCGCTGGAGAATAACACAGATAAGCGGTGCCATCTTTGTAGTACCCAGATATAGTTAAGATATTTATTTTAGGTAAATAATTTACTTGAAAATTTCCGACAGCACGGTTTTTACTTTTAAAAGTAATAGCTAAATTAGTGTCAAAAATATTTTGAGAGTCTTTATGTAAGGATTTTAAATACATTTGTGGTACAACTAAAGCTGCATGAACCTTACCGATTTTTCGAGCAGATAACTGAAACTCAGTGTTGCTAAAAACTTGTTCAACAATCTTAGTAATCTCTGTTTGGAAATCTATCTGTACAGTGTAAAGGAGTTGTTCTAAATCTATATTGAGCATTACTTTTCCTTTGAATATTCAACTGTTATCAAGAAAAATTATGAAATTTTTGACAAAGTGATTAATGATTACCAACCAGAGGAGCTAAATTGATATTTATCTTAGACTACATACGGCACAATCTATTTTCCAGAAATACACTGAAAGTAGAGCAACTTGCTAGTGCCCAATCTGTTCTTTATTAGCTCACCATCAGCTTTACTGACAGAGACAGATTAGCTCTCGGTCGAATGGGAGTAATGTTTTTCAGTCGTTGCGGCAACTGATGAAGCGCAATCGCCCCTTCCTCCCGTTGCCTCTGCCGATAATCAAGTAAGTTCTGAGCAAACACGAGATCATCAGTATTCAGCCGATAATACCGAGATGGCACAGAGTTAAGGATGAAATGTGAATGTTATGCAGATGTTACAGGGTGCGATCGCGGTAAATTCTTGACAAAAAGCCTGGAAACAAACGCCTGTGAGCGTTACGGTATATTCAAAGCAGGTTATAAGGGCTTGTTCGGCTGAAGCTGTAAGGCAGCTGCAAAATTTGTTGATAAGTGATTTCTCGGTAAAGGTGTGTGCAAGTCTAAATAAATTATTAAGGGAATACCCAGGTAAGATGGGTAGAAATTGGGTAGTTCTGCGCTATTTTTACCCAAGCGATTGAGCGATAATTATGTGTATAAAAAGCGCTGGCAAAGATTTTAAGCTGGCATTTAATAAACTGCAATATAAAACAGATCCCTGGATTTTTACAGGGCTTTTTAAATTGAAAACTCAGTTTTCGAGTTTAAAAAAGTGAATGATGGTTTGATTGTGTGTAAGGATTCAGAAGTCAGGAGTCAGAATTCAGGAGACAGCCAGCCAAAACATTTCAAGATTTGATAGTTTGGCAAGGTGATACTTCAGGATTAATGCTTCAACTTGAGAAGTTAGTAGGTTATGCTAATTCCATTCTGAATTCTGAATTCTGACTCCTGAATTCTTACGATTGTATCTTTTACAAACAAATGAAAGCGAGTTTTAATTAGCTGGATTGGAGTTGAGTACAAGATCAAGTAAAGTACGAGCAGGTTGTGATTTAAATAGTGCAGCTTGGTGGTCACTATAAGCACGAACTAGGCGATTAAGCGTGCTGGCACCAGTTTTGGCTTTTTCAATTTCTTCACCTCTGACGATTTCGCCATCAAGCATCTGCTCAATCACAAGTTTAATATCACCAGCTTCAAGGCGGACTTTTTGTAGCTTTTCTAAAGTGCTAAGTAAGGTTTTGAGTGAATTTAAGATTTCGTCACTATCTAGAGCATTTTCCACTGATTCAGCGATTCCTTGAGTTTGTGTCTCATCTGGAAGTGTCAGTAATTCAGCAGTAGATATTTTAGGTTTTGTCTCAGATTCGCTTGCCATTAATCCTGACTCAAGAAATCTTTCTGAGTGTATCGTTTAATTTAGCTTTTGTTTAGTATGACTTTTAGAGAGTAGCAGATTCAGGTATGTTGTAAATTAGCCTCGGCGAAACAGAGCTTCTAGATAAACCTGGGAAACACGGCGATCTCCATCAGCATTTTGCAAGAGAAACAGTGAGATAGCTGCGGTAATAAGGCGATGTTCATCCCAATCAGGATGCTGTTCTAGATAGCTGTTTAAAGACTCATGTAGTGTTTCAGGAAGATTAGTCAAGATGTTTTGTATTGAGTTCATGCGATCAAAGCTTCCGAAAAAGCAAATCAATAGGGACAATAAGCCAGAGGTGAAGAAAGGGAAGGGGGGAAAGGGGAAAGGGGAAAGGGAACCAGTGACTTAAAAGCTCTTGTTTTAAATATGGACCGGAGGCGGAGCGGCTCCGGCTCCGTACTGCTAAGTGATCGCACTACATGCCTTAAAAATCTTCTTTTTTTATTCTCCATATTTAAAAATAAGGGCTTAATAGCTTTTGGGGAAAAGAACATTAGTGTATTGCCCTTTCCCCCTTTACCCTTCCCCTTTAACCCTTCTTGGTGATGCAGTAGTTGTCCTGTTTCACCCCATTCTTTAGTTGTCAAACCACCGTGCTAGTAACTGAATAGTTTTATACAGTCGATGTTCAAGATGGAATAGACGGCAAAGGCTAGTCGATTTATTGTGTGCTGACTGGCTCGGTTTGTCAATGTTGCAAAATATTAAGCATAAATATAGAAAAAATAAATAATTACGTGAAAGCTAGGGTTAGAGATAGATTTTCTTTACGCAACTTAACAAAAACTCCGTAAGACAGACTGATGGCTACAGTCATGACAAAATCCCCAGTGGATGAATAGAAGCCGATTATCTTGTCAAACAACTGTGGAAAACAGTAGGAGTAGCTGTGGAAAGTCTGTGGAATCAGTTAGAAAAAGTAGAGCTAATGATAAGAATTGCAAAAAGTGACAATGTAATCTCTGCGATTCTCAGGGGCTGAAAATACAGTAGATCCTATGCTACAGACAAATCTTTGGCTCAATGACGACTCAAGTTGAAAAATTCTTTTCGCGTCACCGTTGAATAACCTCGTGTGTAATTAACAACTTCCTCTGACGATTACAAATCAAAATCAAGGCTGAAGGTTTCCGGTTCAGAATCTTCTTCTTTCTCGTCTGCAAATGAAGTTTGAGTCCAAGAAGTGAGTTGGTTATCTTCAGTATTAATCGGTGGGGAAGATAAAAGTTGTGCAGGTAATCCAGCCTTGATGAAAACAAAATAGCAATCAACTATAAAGTAAAGGGTGTCCAGGTAACTTTTATCTAGTTTTTGCGATTCTGCAAATATGCGCTCTCGGTAATTATCTTTGAGGCGAACTTTTTCCGGTGCTAAGTCTTTTTTATCTGCCATTGTTATAACTTTACTTAAAAGATGTAGTAGTTGGGTTCTTACTGTTAATGGTTTTTGCCATCTCTAAAAGCCCAGAGACATTGGCTTCTACCGGATTGTCCAGGATTTTGAAGCCGTTTTTCTCCAGCAGCTTCTTAAATCCTGGTAAGAGACAGCCTCCACCAATCGCCCAGATTTCATCCCCCTGGTGCTTGGCATCCAATGTGAGATTCACCACTTTCTTCAAGTATTTTTCATACCAATCTTTTAAAGAAGCGCTGTATATATCTTTGATATCGATGTCACGGCTGTATCGGGTATGCCCCATTTCCAAACAAAATCGGATAATGGAAGGATCTCCGATTTTTCCGCCATTTAAATGTTTCATTTTTTGGGAGATATCATCGATGAGAACTTCTACACCGATGGGGTAAGCAGTGTGAACTTCTCGCTGACCCCGGTTGTAACGAGAATACAGGGTCGTACCATTGCCAAAGTCTAAAATAGTTAGCTTTTTGGGTAGTGGATGCCCAAACAATGCACCCATCCCCTCTAGTACAACTTTAAGTACTTCTACTTTCACGTCTGATTGTTTGCCAGCAAGTATTGGCTGATATTCTCCATTGAGTACTTTTTGTAGTTCTGATGCCAGAGCAACATCATGTAAGCTGACGACTAATTTTAAGTGCCAAGCCTTACGGTGTGGAAGATGTGCCAATGCACCGAATAAAGTCAATAATGCGTTATTGACTTTATTTTCATTATTGTCTGTGTTGCGGTCAAAATAATTTCCTGTACGGTAAGCTGACTCTCCAACTGTGTAAGCACTACCGTTGAAAACTACACGTCCTGGAACATCTTCCATTTCTGCATTAGTTATATAGCTGGGGACACGAACTACTTCAAAGCCATCGACTAAAAGTTTGAGACTTCCGTAACCGTTATCGAAACCCGCCGGAAAAATTTTTTGTAACGTGTGAATGTTTGACATAAATACAAAAGTAATACACTTTGATTTGTGAAAATTATCTGTTCAAGCGATCTGCAAGAGCAAGAGAAAGGAGAATAAAATAACTTCACCCTTCTTTCCTAATCTCAAGAGCTTATCATAACCACTTGGGGGCTAAATGGGGTACAAAATGTTAATCAGTCAAATATACCCCATTTAGCACCTATATATACCCTATATAGGTGTCAAAATGTTACCAAAGTCTTAATCTATTGTTGGGGTATATATAGCCCCTATATAGCCCCCAAAAAGAATTTTTGAAATTTCTTTTATCAACGGAGCAGAAATTAATTTAGATCATCGTTGACTGTTTGATTTATTCTTTTTATTACCAATTTACTTTCCCGCAAGATGTAGCTCTACCCTGATCCACTTGGAATTTACTTACAATAAATTGGTCACTTTTCAAGAGATTGTAAGACTTGAGATTGTCGGGAGGACTTGTAAGTTCAACACTGGCAGTTGAAAAGCAATTCAGTCTTTCACTCTAACTTCTTGCTGACTGCGTAACGAGTGGGTTACTACTTGCTTACAGGTTCAGCTTTCTCTACTGAATTATCATTCACACCCAAAGTTAATTCCAAAGGAATTTTTTGGGGATAAGCTTTTACTACTTGCCGATAAACATCATAATTAGTAGGTAGGGTCTGCTGAGAATTACCCACTCCATAGGTCAGTTTGTACTTTACATCTCTGATTAATTCGGGCTTGCCTGCCTCTTCTTGAGGTCTTTTGCGTTGTTCAACTTCATCAACACTTGGTCGAGGCGGTAAAGTAGGCCACCATAACCCTCTGTCATCTGGGCCAACAACAGCTCCTGCCGGTTTCAATCCATTCCGATTCAACATTGAAGTATTCGCAAAGATTTCAATGCGTGGCTGTGGTTGGCTAGTTAGATCATTGGCATACTTGACTTGCCAGGTGTAACTGGTGAGTGCTGTAGTTTCATACTGTTCAGCAGTAGTAGTGCTACAACTAGTTAGTGTCAGTGCCGTTAGTGCAGTTATTATAGAGGGTAAGATTTTCAACTTTTGCATTATCAATCGTAAATATCTCTTACTAATCACTCTTGAAGAGGTAGTGTGCCATCATTGCTGCCAAGGAGAAGGAATCGCTGTTGCCCTTAAGCACTTCCCTTGCTTGCTTTTAAATCTCCAATGAAACTTGATAGGAAAATCTAGGTGATAATCCTAGCTTAGACACCTAATTTACTCACTTTCTAGCAAGCTTTCTATCTGAGACAACAATTTATCTAACTGTTTTTGTTTTTTTGGATTTGACCAGACCTTAGTTTTTTGAACTTGGCTTAATATAGATGTAATGCGTTGTTTAACGGGAGCAGATTCAGACTCCTCCTGCTGAGGTTTTGCATTGTTAAAGCTACTAACTCGTTCTTTTATTTGATTTAAAGACAGTCCAGAACCAATTGCTTCTGCAAGCAAAGTTTTCCGAAGCTGTTCGTTTTTAACTCGTGCAATCATTCGTGATTTAGTGTACTCAATTTTTCCAGAGCGAAGTGCATCTAAAATATCTTCTGGGAGCTTCAATAGAGGAAGACGGTTACTAACAAAAGATTCCCATCCCATCAGGCCTAATTCAGTAAACACTGCTTTAATAGACTCAGCTTCAGGTTGACTGATAACGTTATCAGTCAGGCGAGATACATCATTTTGCATCCGGTAAAGTAGTGAAACTACCTCGGCTTGAGTGCATTGTAAACGTAATGCCAATAACTGCAAAACTGCTTCTGTTTCTTCAACTGGATTTAAATCTTCTCGCTGAAGATTTTCCACTAAAGCAATAGAAATCGCCTCTGAATCAGTTAAATCCCGGATAGTAACAGGAACTTCCAATAACCCAGATGCTTGGGCTGCTCTATAACGTCTTTCTCCAGCTACCAATTCATATTGCCCATCCTGATCAGGTATGGGACGAATCAGTAGATTCTCTAAAATGCCATATTCTTTTACCGATTGAATCAGTTGATCCATTTTTGCTGGATCAAAATAGCGTCGTGGCTGCTTGGAAGGAAGAACAATAGAGGATAGCGCCAACATTGATGCTGGCTGCTGTGATTCACCTGCTGTTTCCGAGGTTTCAAATACAAAATCTTTAAGGTTTCGCCTCTTAGTGGACATTTAGCACCTCCAAAGCTTCGACAAACAAAGACTCATAATCTGCTGCGGCTTCCAAAGCTGCTTTTCCTGACATTTGAAATACCGTATATCCTTGTCCAGGAGCATCTGCGATACATTGTTTTTGATAAATAGCAGCTTTCATGACCTGTGTTCCTGTTGCTTTAAGTACTTCTCTTGCTTCTCGTTCTAAAACCGTTCCTTTAGTAGCTCGACTTAAAAATAAAGCTGCTTTAGGATAACCTGACCTTAACTCAGTTGCGTGTTTGATAAAACGCAATATTTTCTGACTACTGTGTAAATCTAAACCAGAAGGCTGGCAAGGGACTAAAGCAAGGTCACAACGAGCCAATATCGCTTTAGTAACTTCAGAAAGAGAGCCAGGGCCATCAATGACTAAAGCAGAATAGCTACTTGCTATCTGAGGAATCATTTCAAACAAATCTTCTGGATCTTGAATTACCTGACAATCTAGCCCTAAAGATTTAGCCCAAACTGAACTGCTTTGTTGAGCGTCGGCATCAACCATCAGCGTTTTTTGGCGTTGGCTAAACCAATAGGCCATATGAACAGCAGCTGTTGATTTGCCGACACCTCCTTTTTGATTAGTAAAAGCGACAATCATAATAATGAGATGCAAATACGCTTCTTGTTATTGCTGCCTATTAGACAGCATGGTTATTATCTACCGATTGTTCCATCTCGTAAACTATTTACGTAAGGCATTAAAGTTTTTAACTTGGCATCATTCTATGACAAATATTCAAAAGAGTGGAAATGAAGCTACGATTGCTTATAAGACTACGCGAAATACAATAGGCAATAGCTGAGAAGAAAAATAAAAACCCCAACACTTTAGCTGGGATTGAGGAGATATAGCGATATTCAAAGCGACCAGAAAATAGTCGTTAATTAGCTCCCATCCCAAGCACTCGTAGATCAGGTTAGTCTACTTCATAACCCTATACTGATGATAAAATTAAGAGAGATTTTTGGAACATGCTTTTGTAAAGCGCCTTCAGTCTCCCCATGTGAGAATTTGGTAGCCGTTTGTGGCAATAAATCGTACAAGTAACATTAATTACACAACACTTGTAACTTTTCCAGCAGCCTATTTACTTAATGATTGTTATCTTAATATTCACTTCGCTCTATTTAGTTGATAGATAATCCTCATAATAGTGGGTTTTTCTGATTCACAGCGCTCATAGCTCTCTCGTTAGAGTATGAGCGCTTTTGCTTGCTAATCAAGCTACTACTTGCATTGGCTATAGGACTTCTATTTGATTTCTGAACGGGTTTTAGGGCAAAATCCCTGTTGGATATAGATTTGAGTCTCAGTATGTTGTCAAAATTCAAACCGGATTCCTATATATAGATGTGAAGCTTAAACTTTGTCTAACTTTGCAAAAGTCAAATATCTATCTAAATGCTTGAGGGTACATCTTGTTTGATTCTCCCCTAATTCTCCCCTTTTAATGCTTAAAGTTCTGAAACTGATTAATTTTACTCGAACTGAAAAGCTAGCTTTATGAGATTTGTTCCCTTAATAGATTCTCTTCTGATTGTTAGTTGTATTAGCCTAATGCCTTGTGTTGGTAGGGCCCAAACAGATGCTGTTATCAACGGAAAACCAATAGCTATCAATTTTAACAGTTTACCCACTAACTCTACTGATATTAGTTTCCTAAAGGGTTCGGAACTTGTTTATTATGCTTACCAGGGAGGTCTTTTACAACAAGGTATTCCGAGTGGAGGAACATTAGTACTTAAAACTTTAAGCGGAAATATTCTTGCAAAAGACTTGGTAAGAGCGGCTGTAAATGCAAATAAATTACCAGCACAAGTTTTGAATGACCAAAATTATCTAAATTCTGTAGGCTTACAACTTGAAGCATTACCTGATGAAGCTGCTCTTGATTGAAGTTATAACCATCTGTTACGAAAATACTAGTATCACGGAACTCGTAAAATACTTAAAGAGTATAGCTTTGAATAAATTCAAATACTTATCTATCCACATACCAATACTTTGGTTCGTTTTTGGAACGGACAACTTGTCCACTTCTGGCACAACAGAAGCGTTAGATGCAGTTTCCAAAAAGCATTCTTCCCTAACTATAATTACGCTTTAGAATTTTTAGCATTACACATAGTTGTATAACTGCACAATACCAACAGAAGCGATCGCTGTTTCTAAAATTGCCTCACCGTTATCTAATTGGCAAGCTTTTTCTTCTACTCAAAATCCCCATATTGAGGAGGACTAGCTCCAAGCCGCTTAATCGCAAATTTCTCACAAACAATAAAAAATCAATTCACATCGCTTGATGTAAAACATTTTTTGATACATCATCAATTGAAGTTCCTCGCTACCGCTAACGCTACGCTATCCGCCAGTCGCACAAAATACCTTTTCTGTATTCTGGCGACTGACGCATGTATTCTGTTTTGATGAAATTAATAAATTACAGTACACAGTTTGATAAACTACTTTAAGTTAATTAGTAGTAATAGTGCTAATCTTGGTCAGATGCAAATAGAAGAAATTTTAGCCCAACTAGAAAATAACACTAAGGAATTTCCTCGTTTAGCGTTAGAAAGAGCCATTGAAGAGCGAGAAACCATTACATCTATATTAATAGAAATTTTAGACAAACTGAGTAACAATTTAGAAGAGCTACTAGAAAAATCAGACTATATTTTACATATCCATGCTTTATATTTACTGGCACAATTTAGGGAAGTAGCAGCATATCCTGCAATTATCAAGTTTTTTTCAGTTCCTGGGGATGTGGCATTAGATGTAACTGGAGATATAGTAACTGAAGATTTATGCAGAATACTTGCTTCTGTTAGTGGCTCAAATATTGAGCCGATAAAGCAACTCATAGAAAATCCAGAAGCCAATGAATATGTAAGGGGTGCTGCATTAGAAGCATTATTGGTTTTAATAGCTCAAGAAGTCATTACTAGAGAACAGGTGATACAATATTATGCCAAGCTGTTTTCTACTTTAGATAAAGAAGATTATTATATCCAAACTACTTTAGTAACCAATAGCGCACAGCTTTGTGCAGTCGAACTGCAAGAACAAATAGATCGGGCATTTGAAGAAGAATTGGTTGATTTGTTTTTTATTGACCAAGAAGATGTAAGCACTTATCTAGTAGTAGAGAGAGAAGAAGCTTTAAATAGACTACGTAACAATACAAAGTATTCTTTTATTAAAGATATAATCTTAGAAATGGAGAGTTGGAGTTGTTTCCAACCAGAAGAGAGAGAGCCATCATATAATATTTTTATTCCAGAAGGATTTAGTCTTGGAACATCTGAAAAATCTAAAAATAAAGCTAGGGATAAGAAAAAAATGCAAAAGCAATCTCGGAGAAAAAATCGTTCTAAAAAGAAATGAGTCATCAATCTTAGCAAAATTTTTTGAGCTTCACTAATAATGATAAAAAACTTAGAATTTTTTGGAATTATTTTTCTTCATTAGGATACCAACCTGCTGGAATAATTTCAAAATTCCAAACATCTTTGAAGACATATATGCGTCCGATCATTTCCGATGGGGAAAGCAAATTTTTGTCGCCTTCCTTCCAATCTTTTTTATCAACTGTTCCCATAACTACATAGTTATTACCTACAATTTGAGGATTTGTTTGGACAAAAGTAGCAGCCATCAATGGCTCAATCTCCTGTTTTTTAGCAATAATTAAGTCGCAGCTTGGGCAATATTTACACTGTTTATTTAGTAAAAATAGCTGCTTAGGTTCAATGTGGATTACCAAAGGGAACTTGCGTAACTTAGTCTTAGTATCGCATTTGGGGCATTTAGTGAACGCACAATCACTATAAGGATTGAGAAAAAAGCGATGCCGCTTTTTAATTGTTTTATCTGGCTTTTTATTAACGCTATTTTTAACCATACTACGATGAAAGCTTGATTAACTACATTTGGTTTTTAACATAAGGTTAACTATAACGAGCGTGAAGAATTAAGACTTACTCCTAACTAAAAATAGTGAGTGAGGTTGAGCTATTGCCAGACATTAAATGGTTGCTAGCTAAAGTTACCAACAGAGCAGAAGGAGCGATATTAGTCTTTTGAACATAGCCAGATACAGATGCTTCAATCACATCATCGTGCAACTTGGTTGCGGTAAGGTATTGTCAGCTTACCGCAAATTCACACTACAGGACTTCATGTCCCAACCACGCTTAAGCAATTCTTCATCTTTTCGAGACGATCTGAACAACAACCGCGTTGAAGCTACCGTAGCGTTTCCGTGAAAGCCTTGATGGTTTGCTGTCCACGTTGTGCATTTCCCGTAGCCAAGAAGTCTAAGATTGCGCCTTGAAATAAGTGGAATAGCAATAAAGCAGTAGTTTTGTCATTTGTGAGATTAAGCAGAGAATCTATCCATTTTTGGCTCTCTTGCTCTACGAAACGTTGTGTTTCTGAATCGCCTTGTATGGCACGTTGATTTAGCTCCATCGTCAATTTCAGCAAGCCCAGCATGTCTGGTGAAGTCAAATGGCTCCACATTTCGAGTAATGGTTCTGCCAGACAATCTGCTCCTACAAGCGACACGCTTTGAAATGACCATAGCTTTTGGCGCAAGCGAGTCTCTAACAGACCAATGAGTTGTCGCTCGAATTCTTGCTTGGAACCAAAGTGGTAAACAAGCATTCGTCCGCTAGTCCCGATTCTCTTAGCGATCGCGTTAATGCTGGAGTCGAATGCTCCCACTGCGATCGCAGCAGCTAGACATTGTTCTAGAAGCTCTTGCTTCTTCTGAGGTTCAACAGGTCGGCTCATGAGTTGACAGTTAACGTAACAGCTATTACACTAACAATTAACGTAATGACTATTACATTAACATCCCATGAGTACAAAAGAGAGGCTTGGCTTCATCTCCTTTGGTTTCGTTATCTGGGCAGCAGCAACGTTAATTTATCGCATGGTTGGTTCATCCTTCTTTGAAGGTTCTGCTGCTGGGTATTGGCTCAACGTAGGTTTGACGGGCATTTTATATGCCGTCGTTTCTCTGGGGCTGATGAAGTGGCGGAAGATAAAACAGCAAGATTGGTTACAAGGTGCAGTTTGTATTGCTTTGCCAGGAATGCTGGGCGAAATCCCAATTCTTGCTGGTTTTTCAAAAATTATGAGCAATATGCAGCCTGAAACAGCAGGGCGATATGCAGCTTTTCTGTTTGGAGGATACTCAATATTAATTGGCGCTGCTTGGTTGCTGTCTGCAAAAGCCAGTTCACAATCTATTTCTAATACTCCATTTGTAGGTACAGAGTAATAAGATGTTTACTGGCTTCAAATTATACTGATTATTTTTGCAAGCGTTCTATCATCAGACGGGAAAATCTTGTAGAAAGCTTGTGTTACTTGTAACTTGCAATGATTTCAAGTATATGTGTGCAGCCCAAATTTTCTCAAGAGCTAGAAATAATTTTTTCTAAGAGGGTGTTTATAAAATAAATATTAAGCAGGCGAGCAACAATGATTGCGGGCTAATCTACGTAACATAAGATT